>NZ_JBWXUZ010000009.1:0-581 GCF_059901295.1 Fructilactobacillus sp. X2R6C1 | reverse complement strand
TTGTCAGATGTCCAAGCACCATAAGTTATCTCACCAGTTACTTCATCAAAGGTGGCGGTTCTGTTGAACGTAACCGTTTCTACTTTGTCATCTGCGGCTTTACTGCCATCGGCGTAAACGTAGTGGATGGTTCTCGTAATGGACTTAGTCAAGTTGTCCTTACTAGTGCCGTCAGGATACTTCGGTCCCGTTGGGTTGTTAGGATCCACTGGTTGACCTGGGTTTCCGGGGTTATCTGGCGTAACTTCTTTGGTCTTGTGCTTTAAGACAACTTGGAAGGTGGGATTATTGTCACCAAATTTGTAACCACTTGGGTATCCGTCGGATACCAATTCGTAGCCTTGAGCTTCGTAACTAGCAATTCGATCCGCAGTGCTGTAATCAGATTGACTACCGAACTTGCCGTTTAAGTTATCAGTTACTAGAACTTTATTGCCATTATCTTGGTCAATGTATTCAACATGAGCTTGTTCTTCATTGGCAGTGTAGACAACGGTATGAACATCGTCTTTTCCTTCAGCAGCATCACCCGTTACACTAGCTTGACTTGGTGTGTAACCAGTAATTTTGGGAGAATTAAT
>NZ_JBWXUZ010000091.1:0-230 GCF_059901295.1 Fructilactobacillus sp. X2R6C1 | reverse complement strand
AAAGAAAACTTACTACCTGTGAAATGTTCGTGCTGCAAAAAAGAATTGGACGCAATAGACTTGGTCATCATCAATGAATCACTTCAGCTGACGCATATTCAATGCCCTTATAAAGGAGAAAAAGCAATTATTGATGTAGGATATTTTAATGTTGTATCCCGAAAATACCTGACCTGTACTCATGAAAAAGCCCCTATAAGTGGGGGTATGTAAAGTCCATGGCTTTGCAT
>NZ_JBWXUZ010000090.1:0-231 GCF_059901295.1 Fructilactobacillus sp. X2R6C1 | reverse complement strand
CGATTGACCCGGTCGCCGATGGCCACACCGACGCTGCAGCCCAGGCTGCAGAAGCCAAGGCTGACGAAGAAGACGAAGAAGCCGCCAAGCGCACGCCGCCGGCGAACTGATCGCGCTTTGATCGCGTGAAAACGAAACGGCGGGGATCAATGATCCCCGCCGTTTTGTTTGTGCATCGGGCGCGTGCAGCGCTCTGGTAGAGGCCAACCTTGGTTGGCGCCGTTGTTGAAG
>NZ_JBWXUZ010000089.1:0-231 GCF_059901295.1 Fructilactobacillus sp. X2R6C1 | reverse complement strand
GAATATGGATGCTAGTGAGTATCGAAATTACATTCTGGGCTTTATGTTCTACCGTTACTTATCAGAACGTCAAGAACAGTATCAAAAGAATGCGGATTTATTTGATTTACAGGATGGAGAAACCATTAATGATGCATATGTAAAAGCCGTCAAAGAGGATCCTGATAGTTTAAAGGATTATTTGGAAGATGCAGCCGATTCACTCGGATACGCAATTGCACCCCAGTATAC
>NZ_JBWXUZ010000008.1:0-1737 GCF_059901295.1 Fructilactobacillus sp. X2R6C1 | reverse complement strand
AACTTAAAATTAAACATTTGCGAAGTCAATTCGCTTTTTAATTCTTTTGAAAAAGAATAACAACAAATAATAATGAGCTAGTAAAATTTCTCATTTCTAAAATGAGAGTTTGATCCTGGCTCAGGACGAACGCTGGCGGCATGCCTAATACATGCAAGTCGAACGAGCTGCGCTTATTGATAGTTGATGCTTGCATTAACTAGATTTAAGTTAGCAGCGAGTGGCGAACTGGTGAGTAACACGTGGATAACCTGCCCAGAAGAAGGGGATAACACCTGGAAACAGATGCTAATACCGTATAACAACGAAAACCACATGGTTTTCGTTTGAAAGATGGCCTTTGTGCTATCGCTTTTGGATGGATCCGCGGCGCATTAGCTAGTTGGTGAGATAAAGGCTCACCAAGGCGATGATGCGTAGCCGACCTGAGAGGGTAATCGGCCACATTGGGACTGAGACACGGCCCAGACTCCTACGGGAGGCAGCAGTAGGGAATCTTCCACAATGGACGAAAGTCTGATGGAGCAATGCCGCGTGAGTGAAGAAGGGTTTCGGCTCGTAAAACTCTGTTGTTAGAGAAGAACGGGCGTGAGAGTAACTGCTCACGTCGCGACGGTATCTAACCAGAAAGTCACGGCTAACTACGTGCCAGCAGCCGCGGTAATACGTAGGTGGCAAGCGTTGTCCGGATTTATTGGGCGTAAAGCGAGCGCAGGCGGTCTTCTAAGTCTGATGTGAAAGCCTCCGGCTTAACCGGAGAAGTGCATCGGAAACTGGGAAACTTGAGTGCAGAAGAGGACAGTGGAACTCCATGTGTAGCGGTGAAATGCGTAGATATATGGAGGAACACCAGTGGCGAAGGCGGCTGTCTAGTCTGTAACTGACGCTGAGGCTCGAAAGCATGGGTAGCAAACAGGATTAGATACCCTGGTAGTCCATGCCGTAAACGATGAGTGCTAGGTGTTGGAGGGTTTCCGCCCTTCAGTGCCGCAGCTAACGCATTAAGCACTCCGCCTGGGGAGTACGACCGCAAGGTTGAAACTCAAAGGAATTGACGGGGACCCGCACAAGCGGTGGAGCATGTGGTTTAATTCGATGCTACGCGAAGAACCTTACCAGGTCTTGACATCTTCTGTTAACCTAAGAGATTAGGTGTCCCCTTCGGGGGCAGAATGACAGGTGGTGCATGGTTGTCGTCAGCTCGTGTCGTGAGATGTTGGGTTAAGTCCCGCAACGAGCGCAACCCTTGTCATTAGTTGCCAGCATTCAGTTGGGCACTCTAATGAGACTGCCGGTGACAAACCGGAGGAAGGTGGGGATGACGTCAAATCATCATGCCCCTTATGACCTGGGCTACACACGTGCTACAATGGACGGTACAACGAGTTGCGAAACCGCGAGGTCAAGCTAATCTCTTAAAGCCGTTCTCAGTTCGGATTGCAGGCTGCAACTCGCCTGCATGAAGTTGGAATCGCTAGTAATCGTGGATCAGCATGCCACGGTGAATACGTTCCCGGGTCTTGTACACACCGCCCGTCACACCATGAGAGTTTGTAACACCCAAAGTCGGTTAGGTAACCTTTTGGAGCCTGCCGCCTAAGGTGGGACAGATGATTAGGGTGAAGTCGTAACAAGGTAGCCGTAGGAGAACCTGCGGCTGGATCACCTCCTTTCTAAGGAAAAATTCGGAAACCTTACATTATTGAAGTCTTGTTTAGTTTTGAGAGTTTTACTCTC
>NZ_JBWXUZ010000088.1:0-232 GCF_059901295.1 Fructilactobacillus sp. X2R6C1 | reverse complement strand
GTGTTATATGGTCAAGCCTCACGGGCAATTAGTATTGGTTAGCTCAACGCCTCACAGCGCTTACACACCCAACCTATCAACGTCGTAGTCTTCGACGGCCCTTTAGGGGATTCAAGATCCCAGTGAGATCTCAACTTGAGGCAAGTTTCCCGCTTAGATGCTTTCAGCGGTTATCTCTTCCGAACATAGCTACCCGGCAATGCCACTGGCGTGACAACCGGAACACCAGAGG
>NZ_JBWXUZ010000087.1:0-232 GCF_059901295.1 Fructilactobacillus sp. X2R6C1 | reverse complement strand
GACCCGTCCTCACCGTATTCCGGGGTAATCAGCATCTTCTGCGAGCGCGCAGTGCAGGGCTTGCCGATCACCCTCTTCGGCGATGGCGAGCAGACCCGCGACTTCCTCTACGTGGGCGACCTGGTGCAGGTGATGGTGCAGGCGCTGGAGCAGCCGCAGGTCGAGGAGGGGGCGGTGAACATCGGCCTCAACCAGGCTACCTCGCTGAACCAGTTGCTGGTGGCGCTTGAGA
>NZ_JBWXUZ010000086.1:0-232 GCF_059901295.1 Fructilactobacillus sp. X2R6C1 | reverse complement strand
GTACTAGTGATAGTATTTCTACTAGTGCAAGTGACTCACTAAGTACCAGCACGAGTGGTTCAATCAGTACTTCAATGAATGACAATCATTCCGCAAGTACGAGTGCCAGTGCTTCATTGAGTAGCAGTCAATCCACCAGCGATAGCTTATCGACAAGCGCTAGTGGCTCGATGAGCACTTCAATGAGTACAAATCATTCGGCAAGCACGAGTGCCAGTGAATCAACTAGCAC
>NZ_JBWXUZ010000085.1:0-232 GCF_059901295.1 Fructilactobacillus sp. X2R6C1 | reverse complement strand
ATACCCGTGCTCGCACTCCACCGCTGGCAAGTAGTCCTGGCGCCCGCTGAGGTCGCTGAGGATCTTGCGGATGTTCGGCGGGCGGAAGGTGGTGGCCATCGGGTAGTCGAACAGGTCGCGTGCCTGCACGGCCTCCTGCTCGGTCAGAGGGTGCCCGGCGCGGCAGCAGAAATGCCAGCGTTGTGGCGTCAGCTTGTGCACCTGGTAGTCCGGGTCGGACTCGAACTGGCGC
>NZ_JBWXUZ010000084.1:0-232 GCF_059901295.1 Fructilactobacillus sp. X2R6C1 | reverse complement strand
AGGCTGCACTGCAGGAGATACCCGACCTCCACGAGTACGCTAACCGACGCGGGATCGTGCTGGCCAGCCCATCAGTACTCATTCCGATGCTACGCACGGTCGCCCTAGCCTGGCGGCAGGAGGCCGTCGCGAGATCTGCGACAGAAGTCGCAGCACTAGGACGCGACCTTCACAAGCGTCTAGGAACCCTGGCCGGCAACCTCGACAAAATGGGACGATCCCTGACCTCGAC
>NZ_JBWXUZ010000083.1:0-232 GCF_059901295.1 Fructilactobacillus sp. X2R6C1 | reverse complement strand
ATCACTGGCTGAGCAACTTCGACTATTCGCTCGCGTTCACCGATGCAAACCAGCTGGCGTGGGTACAACGGCCCGACGGTCGCCGCATCAAGTATCTCAAGGATCCAGCCAGCGGGCGCTGGTACGAGGACAAGGCCCAGCCCATCGCGTATCTCGCCGCGAACGGAGACGGCACGTTCACGCTTCGAAACGAAAACAACGGGACGGAAATCTACAACGCCGAGGGCTACAT
>NZ_JBWXUZ010000082.1:0-235 GCF_059901295.1 Fructilactobacillus sp. X2R6C1 | reverse complement strand
ACCTTGTGCTTTGCGGCCGGTGCGACGCCCAGCAGGGTGTTGGCGGCACTGCGATACCAGTCGAACGACCACCAGAGGCCGGTCAGCGCACTCATCAGGTAGATCAGCAGCACCCAGGTGCCGATCACCGAGTGCAGGCTCCACAGGAAGCCTCGGCCGCTGCGTTTCCATTCCACCGCCAGCCAGCTGCGCCAGTGCCACCAGCGGCGCGGCCAGCGCAGGTACAGCCCGGACA
>NZ_JBWXUZ010000081.1:0-235 GCF_059901295.1 Fructilactobacillus sp. X2R6C1 | reverse complement strand
GTTTCATCATTTCAACGGATATGCTCGCTTACGGTGGATTGATCGGCAGCCGTCAGCTTCGCGAAAACGGCGGCGGAACGTATCCGTCATATGACGAGCATACGACTCATTTGCTGGACGTCATTCGAATCATTAAAACGAAGTACCCGCGCAAACCGCTGTTTGTGATGGATACCATTATGCGGCTGGCAACGACTTCGTTTGCAGATGGATTGGCACTGGATGCGTATAATGA
>NZ_JBWXUZ010000080.1:0-236 GCF_059901295.1 Fructilactobacillus sp. X2R6C1 | reverse complement strand
CACCCCTTCACGGCCCTGCAATCGCGAAGGGTCGCGGGCGATGGCCAACACACTGTGGCCACGGCGCAGGGCCTCCTCCAGCAACTGGCTGCCAGCGCGGCCAGTGGCACCGATAATTGCGATCTTGCTCATGGGAACACTCTCCATTGATTGAACGGAATTACCACTTCATCTCGCCCTTGGCGACCTTGGCACCGAGTTCCAGCGAGCTTTCATCGGCCAGGCCCGGGTAACGC
>NZ_JBWXUZ010000079.1:0-236 GCF_059901295.1 Fructilactobacillus sp. X2R6C1 | reverse complement strand
GCTTAAGAGCGGTGCCGATCTTGAGGCAGTCATTGGCAAATTAATTGGGAGTGTGGCTTGGTTCGGGTTTTGTTTTTACTTACTTAACAACGGCCCGGATTTTATTGATTCGGTTGGCCATGATCTTCTGAATACCTTTGCCCCAAAACTGCCGGGCCCAGGTTCAATTATTGCCGCCACACTTACTCTTTGTTCCGCGCTTTTGGGTGCCATCGTGGTCACAGGGACTTCTGTGA
>NZ_JBWXUZ010000007.1:0-3258 GCF_059901295.1 Fructilactobacillus sp. X2R6C1 | reverse complement strand
ACTTTGTTCTTTGAAAACTAGATAATATTATTTTCTGTATTAATTATATTTTAATTATAATTTTAACCGAGAAATAACCACTACGTTATTTGAGTTTTTTAAAATAGTTTAAATCGCAAATACTCAATAACTTACATCACGAAGTGATGCAGGTTAAGTTATTAAGGGCGCATGGTGAATGCCTTGGTACTAGGAGCCGATGAAGGACGGAACTAACACCGATATGCTTCGGGGAGCTGTACGTAAGCTTTGATCCGGAGATTTCCGAATGGGGAAACCCAATCATCTTAGTCGATGATTGCACGACAGTGAATTCATAGCTGCCGTGCGGTAGACGCGGGGAACTGAAACATCTAAGTACCCGCAGGAGTAGAAAAAAATTTCGATTCCCTCAGTAGCGGCGAGCGAACGGGGAACAGCCCAAACCGATCAGTTTACTGGTCGGGGTTGTAGGACTGAACATTTGAGTTACAAAAGAATCTGATAGTCGAATCAGTTGGGAAGCTGAGCCATAGATGGTGATAGCCCAGTAGACGAAATCAGGTTCCCTCAGTTCAGGATCCTGAGTACGGCGACACACGTGAAACGTCGTCGGAAGCCGGGAGGACCATCTCCCAAGGCTAAATACTACCTAGTGACCGATAGTGAACCAGTACCGTGAGGGAAAGGTGAAAAGCACCCCGGAAGGGGAGTGAAATAGTTCCTGCAACCATGTGCCTACAAGCAGTTAGAGCCCGTTTAAGGGTGATAGCGTGCCTCTTGTAGAATGAACCGGCGAGTTATAGTTGCATGCAAGGTTAAGTTGAAAAAGCGGAGCCGAAGCGAAAGCGAGTCTGAATAGGGCGTTGAAGTATGTTGCCATAGACCCGAAACCAGGTGATCTATCCATGTCCAGGATGAAAGTGCGGTAATACGCACCGGAGGTCCGAACCCGTGTACGTTGAAAAGTGCTGGGATGAGGTGTGGATAGCGGTGAAATTCCAAACGAACTTGGAGATAGCTGGTTCTCTCCGAAATAGCTTTAGGGTTAGCCTCGGAGTTTAGAATCATGGAGGTAGAGCCACTGTTTGGACAAGGGGTCCGTCTTGGATTACTAAGTTCAGATAAACTCCGAATACCATTGATTTATATCCGGGAGTCAGACGATGAGTGATAAGATCCATCGTCGAAAGGGGAACAGCCCAGACCGCCAGTTAAGGTCCCTAAATATATGCTAAGTGGAAAAGGCAGTGGAGTTGCATAGACAACTAGGATGTTGGCTCAGAAGCAGCCACCATTTAAAGAGTGCGTAATAGCTCACTAGTCGAGTGATTCTGCGCCGAAAATTTACCGGGGCTAAGCATATTACCGAGACTGCGGACGCGACTTTGTCGCGTGATAGGAGAGCGTTCTAAGGGCAACGAAGCTAGACCGTAAGGACTAGTGGAGCGCTTAGAAGTGAGAATGCCGGTATGAGTAGCGAAAAATCAGTGAGAATCTGATTCACCGAATGACTAAGGTTTCCTGGGGAAGGCTCGTCCACCCAGGGTTAGTCGGGACCTAAGTCGAGGCCGAGAGGCGTAGACGATGGATAACAGGTTGAGATTCCTGTACTAGTTATTAACGTTTGAGTGATGGAGGAACGCAGAAGGCTAAGTTGTGCATCCTGATGGAGATGGATGTTCAAGTCGTAAGTCAGGTCAAGAGAGAAATGCTTTTGATCGAGTTGACAAGCGACGATGAGGACCGAAATTATAGTAGGGAAGCAACTGATGTCACGCTGCCGAGAAAAGCTTCTAGCGAGTTAATAACTACCCGTACCGCAAACCGACACAGGTAGTCGAGGAGAGTATCCTCAGGTGAGCGAGAGAACTCTCGTTAAGGAACTCGGCAAAATGACCCCGTAACTTCGGAAGAAGGGGTGCTGTCCTAACGGACAGCCGCAGTGAAGAGGCCCAGACGACTGTTTATCAAAAACACAGGTTTCTGCAAAATCGTAAGATGACGTATAGGGGCTGACGCCTGCCCGGTGCTGGAAGGTTAAGTGGAAGAGTTAGCTTCGGCGAAGCTCCGAAATGAAGCCCCAGTAAACGGCGGCCGTAACTATAACGGTCCTAAGGTAGCGAAATTCCTTGTCGGGTAAGTTCCGACCCGCACGAAAGGCGTAACGATCTGGGCACTGTCTCAACGAGAGACTCGGTGAAATTAAGATACCTGTGAAGAAGCAGGTTACCCGCGACAGGACGGAAAGACCCCATGGAGCTTTACTGTAGCTTGATATTGGGTGTTTGCACAGCTTGTACAGGATAGGTAGGAGCCATTGAAACCGGAGCGCTAGCTTCGGCGGAGGCGTCATTGGGATACTACCCTTGCTATGTGAACACTCTAACCCTGAGCACTCAACGTGCTCGGAGACAGTGTCTGGTTGGCAGTTTGACTGGGGCGGTCGCCTCCTAAATAGTAACGGAGGCGCCCAAAGGTTCCCTCAGAATGGTTGGAAATCATTCAAAGAGTGTAAAGGCAGAAGGGAGCTTGACTGCGAGACATACAGGTCGAGCAGGGACGAAAGTCGGGCTTAGTGATCCGGTGGTACCATATGGAAGGGCCATCGCTCAACGGATAAAAGCTACCCTGGGGATAACAGGCTTATCTCCCCCAAGAGTTCACATCGACGGGGAGGTTTGGCACCTCGATGTCGGCTCATCGCATCCTGGGGCTGTAGTTGGTCCCAAGGGTTGGGCTGTTCGCCCATTAAAGCGGTACGCGAGCTGGGTTCAGAACGTCGTGAGACAGTTCGGTCCCTATCCGTCGCGGGCGCAGGAAATTTGAGAGGAGCTATCCCTAGTACGAGAGGACCGGGATGGACATACCGCTGGTGTACCAGTTGCGCCGCCAGGCGCACAGCTGGGTAGCTATGTATGGATGAGATAAACGCTGAAAGCATCTAAGTGTGAAACTCGCCTCGAGATGAGATTTCCCATTCCTTTATGGAAGTAAGACCCCTGAAAGATGATCAGGTAGATAGGTTAGAAGTGGAAGCGTAGTGATACGTGAAGCGGACTAATACTAATCGGTCGAGGACTTAACCAAGCAAAAAGAAGTGGAAGTTAATCGGGCAGAGAAGATATTATCTAGTTTTGAGAGAACGAAGTTCTTTCTAAGTGTGGTGGCGAAAGCCTGAAGGATACACCTGTTCCCATGCCGAACACAGAAGTTAAGCTTCAGCACGCCAAGAGTAGTTGGGGGATCGCCCCCTGCAAGGGTAGGACGTTGCCACGC
>NZ_JBWXUZ010000078.1:0-238 GCF_059901295.1 Fructilactobacillus sp. X2R6C1 | reverse complement strand
ACATGTCGACCATGCGATGCTGAAGCGCCTGGAAGCTCGCGATGGACTGCCCGAACTGGCGGCGCTCGCGGGTGTAGGCGATGGTGTCGTCGAGGATCCGGCGCATGATGCCGAGTGCTTCAGCGGCGAGGGCGACGATGGTCGCGTCGGTTGCCGCTTCGATGGCCGTGGCTGCGCTGCCGGGCGGCGTGACGATCCGATCGGAAGGCACCACCGCGCCGTCGAAACGGATGTCTGC
>NZ_JBWXUZ010000077.1:0-239 GCF_059901295.1 Fructilactobacillus sp. X2R6C1 | reverse complement strand
ACCCTGGGACACGCTCATGACATCGGTAGGCCTGTACATCGTCATTCCGGTAATACTGGCGCAATTCATCCGCAAGTCCTTGCTGACCAGGAGCGGCCGAGCCCTGGAGAATGCGGTCGCCAGGCTGGGTCCCTATTCGATCTCGGCATTGCTCCTGACGCTGATCCTGCTGTTTGCATTTCAGGGCGAGGCCATCACCAGGCAGCCGCTGGTGATCGCGCTGCTGGCCGTGCCGATCC
>NZ_JBWXUZ010000076.1:0-240 GCF_059901295.1 Fructilactobacillus sp. X2R6C1 | reverse complement strand
GGCACAGGTACTGCACGTCGGCGACCACGCCGAAATGGACGTGGCCGGAGCGATCGCCGCCGGCCTGCGCGGCTGCTGGATCAACCGCGAAGCAGCCACCTGGACCCATCCGCAGCTGCAGCCGGACCTGCAGTTCGACACCCTCACCGGCCTGGCCGACTGGTTGGATGCCAACCTCGACGCTGCCGCACCCCGGAGTACCTGACGCATGAGCGAGATCACTGGTTTCACTGCCGACAC
>NZ_JBWXUZ010000075.1:0-241 GCF_059901295.1 Fructilactobacillus sp. X2R6C1 | reverse complement strand
ATTCAAAAGAAAGCTTTTACCTGGAAGAAGATCGAAGGCGGCGTCGAGGTGCTGTTTGATTTTCCGAAGGCGGGCTTTGCGATTCCCGTCAGGTACAGCATCAAGGGCGATGCGTTCAGCGCGACGATCGCAGCGGACCGCATCGAGCAGCGTGATAAATACCGGCTCGTCAATATTTATCTGATGCCGTTCTTCGGAGCCGGCAGCCTGCAGGACGACGGCTATTTGTTCGTCCCGGACG
>NZ_JBWXUZ010000074.1:0-242 GCF_059901295.1 Fructilactobacillus sp. X2R6C1 | reverse complement strand
CCCGGACACCACCCGCCGCAGGCGCCGGTCGAGGATGGTATCAGCCCCAGCGGGTCGGTAAACTTGTACGGCGAATTGAGCGCGTAAGCGTAGCGGTTGAACGTCTGCGGATTGCGGATCGTCGCCGACGCCGTCAGCGGGTCAACACTCGTAAACCGCCGGCTTTCCGCTAAGAAATTAATGCCGCTCTGCCATATACCTCTTACCATCTGGCGCCGCTTTAATTGCGATGACGAGGATCC
>NZ_JBWXUZ010000073.1:0-242 GCF_059901295.1 Fructilactobacillus sp. X2R6C1 | reverse complement strand
AAATTAAAAGGAGTGAATGATGGCAAGAAAAACACTGACACCACTCGGTGCCACACTGGCAAAAATCCGTGTCGATTTGGGCATAAACCAAGCACAAATGGCAACGGATTTGGGGATGTCAGCCTCGATGTTTTCTCAAGCAGCCAGAGGACAAAAAAACTGGCCGAAGAACATTGAGTTCTGGCGGTTGAAATTCAACGAAAAATATAATGTTGAGTTACCTGAAATACCACGTTTTCGAC
>NZ_JBWXUZ010000072.1:0-242 GCF_059901295.1 Fructilactobacillus sp. X2R6C1 | reverse complement strand
CATCTGGCGGTTCTGGTGGATAAAACACGTCTTGCTTTCGGCAGGAAACAATTATTTGGAACACAGGCAATTATCCGGGGAGATCTTTTGCTGCTGGCTCCGCTGGATGACCCTGAAAATGTTGATTCGAGACGGCAGCGGTTCGGTCTTTCACCACTTAGGGAATATGAAAGGTCCCTGCAAAATCAATACCGAAAGCCCGTCATCCGTTCCTTTCAATTACCGGAACGCTCTCCAAACAC
>NZ_JBWXUZ010000071.1:0-242 GCF_059901295.1 Fructilactobacillus sp. X2R6C1 | reverse complement strand
GATCGAAATCGTGGAACTCGTTGTAACCGTCGATCAGTTCGGCCAGTTGCCCCAGGCGCTCCTCGCGGTTGCCCGCCAGCATCATCCACAGATCTTGCACTGCCGGGCCCATGCGGCAGTCGTCAAGGTCGACCACGTGGTACACCTCGTCTCGGTGCATCAGGTTGCCGGGGTGCAGGTCGCCGTGCAGGCGGATGAGCTGGTGCGGTGTGCGGGCGTAGATGTCCTCGACACGCTTGAGC
>NZ_JBWXUZ010000070.1:0-243 GCF_059901295.1 Fructilactobacillus sp. X2R6C1 | reverse complement strand
GAATCTATGAGGGCTATTTTCATCGCCGCGGGACCGGCATTCAGGAAAAACTTTCTTGCAGAACCTTTCGAAAATGTCGAGGTTTATAATCTGATGTGCCGGATTTTAGGTTTACGTCCGGCTCCCAATGACGGTAATCTGGAAAAAGTCAAAAAAATGTTGCGTTAATTCGCTTTACGTTTTAGCGTAATAACGGCTATTTCCGGTGGCACCAGAAATCGAAACGGAAGAATACTAGTACCC
>NZ_JBWXUZ010000069.1:0-244 GCF_059901295.1 Fructilactobacillus sp. X2R6C1 | reverse complement strand
AACGTACACCACTCACCTCCCACAAACCAACTTTTCGGTCACCATTACCGTTAAGCAAAACGGAAAGGTAACTGGCAAAATCATCGATGATGATTACCACGCCGAATACACTAACTTTCGGGTTGACAACCCAGAGGGCGGTTTCGCCAGCACCATCAAGCAGAGATACACTGACATCTTGAAAAACATTGCGCAGCAATGTTTCAACTACGTTCCAGACAACACGGAAACAAAGTGGCTCATC
>NZ_JBWXUZ010000006.1:0-75399 GCF_059901295.1 Fructilactobacillus sp. X2R6C1 | reverse complement strand
TTATTCCGGCATAGCTCAGTTGGTAGAGCACCTGACTGTTAATCAGGTTGTCGACGGTTCGAGCCCGCCTGCCGGAGCTATGTCTGAGTGCTAACAACAATTGCCGTTAGCACTTTTAATTTATCGTCATTTTGCCGGCTTAGCTCAGCTGGTAGAGCATCGGTATCGTAAACCGAGGGTCACAGGTTCAAGTCCTGCAGCCGGCATAAATTTTTTATTCATTCTTAATGATGATTAAACCTTTGGCATAGCAAATAACGGGTGAATAGAATCTAATGGTGTGCTTGAATATGCACATACATACATGAAGACACAAGAATTTATTTCTTGTGTCTTTTTTTATATTGCAAGTTTTATGTTAAACTTGGATCAGTGTTACATTTCATAACATAGGTTATTGACGCTTATATCAATAACGAATAGAATGGTGTCATATCAAGGAGATATGCGTATGAGTGAAAAAGTACTGAGGAAATCTTTAGCGGTTCTGCCAATGGGAACGGTTATGAAGCTTACTTCCTTATCATCCAGACAAATAAGGTATTACGATGATCATGGCCTTGTTCATTCTAAACGAACATCAGGAAACCGACGTTTGTATTCATTAGATAATGTGGACCAAATTCTTGAGATTCACAACTATCTTATTGAAGGAATGACAATTGCTCAGGTTAAAAGAGTATTTGAGAAACAACGTCGTCGAAAACTTTTACATAGTGGTGATAAATCACTTAGTGATGAAGATGTCCGCGAATACTTGAAAGACGATATTTTAAAAGCTGGACGCTTGTATGATGATTCTGATTTAAAGCAACAGGGTAAGTATTTAAAATAAGGAGACTACTTATGGTACATGATTATACAAAAGACGACATTCGCCAAATGGTGAAAGATGAAGACGTCCGATTTATTCGACTAATGTTTACTGACTTGATGGGCAGCATCAAAAACGTTGAGGTACCCGTTAACCAACTAAACAAGGTTTTAGATGGTAAGATTATGTTTGATGGATCTTCAATTGATGGTTTCGTACGCATTGAGGAAAGTGATATGTACCTGATCCCTGATCTTTCAACGTGGATGGTCTTCCCATGGGGTGACGAACACGGTAAGGTTGCTCGTCTGACATGTAGTGTTCATACATCAGATGGCGAGGTATTCGTTGGTGATCCAAGAAATAATTTAATGCGTGTTCTGGATGAAATGAAAGAAATGGGCTTTTCTAACTTTAACATTGGCCCAGAACCTGAATTCTTCTTGTTCAAAATGGACGATAAGGGCAATCCAACCACTGAATTGAATGATCACGGAAGTTACTTTGATTTGGCACCAATGGATTTAGCAGCCAATATTCGTCGTGATATGGTTCTTGAATTAGAAAATATGGGCTTTCGAGTTGAGGCTTCTCACCATGAAGTAGCATCTGGACAACATGAAATTGATTTTCAGTACGACAACGCCGTGGTTACGGCAGATCATATTCAAACCTTTAAGTTAGTTGTAAAAACAGTTGCTAGAAAGTATGGATTATACGCCACTTTCATGCCAAAGCCACTGAATGGTATCAATGGATCTGGGATGCACATCAACATGTCATTGTTTGATAAAGATGGTGACAACGTCTTTTATGATAAAGATGGTGACCTGGAATTATCACAAACGGCTTACTACTTCTTAGGAGGACTTTTGAAGCACGCTAAAGCATTAACTGCCGTATGTAACCCAATCGTTAATTCTTACAAGCGACTAGTTCCTGGCTTTGAAGCACCGGTCTATGTGGCATGGTCGGCATCTAACCGTTCACCATTAGTTAGAGTTCCTGCTAGCCGTGGTCTTAGCACCCGCCTTGAACTTCGAAGTGTTGATCCTTCAGCTAACCCATACTTAGCAATTGCATCAATTCTTGAAGCTGGTTTAGATGGTATTAAAAACAAAATCGAACCAGGTGAACCAATTGACCGTAATATCTATCATATGGATGGCAAGGAACGAAAATTAGATCATATTGAAAACTTACCTTCTACCCTTCATAATGCGCTTAAAGCATATGAAGCTGATCCACTTATGAAGAAAGCCATGGGACCTCACATGTATCAAAATTACTTGGATGCAAAGAACATGGAATGGAATGCTTACAGACAAAACGTTTCTCAATGGGAACGCGACAGATACCTAGATATGCTATAAAAAAACACCAACAGAGCGTTGGTGTGATTAAGGAATTACTTTTTAAGCAGTTTAACAATTTCAGCTAGATATTGATCAGTAAGGCTCGGTTCTTGAGCCTTCTTTTCTTGCTTTTTTTGATTTTTATTAGTTAATTTGTTGATAAATTTGACCAATAAAAAGACGATGAAAGCAATCAGCAGGAAATTGATGACTGAGTTTAGAAATAAGCCATATTTTATCTTTGCTTTTCCAACGGTGATGGCAAGTGATGAAAGATCGATTTTTCCTAAGAACAGTCCAATAAACGGGTTAAAAATGTTATTAACCAATGAAGTCACGATCGAAGTGAAGGCAGACCCGATGATAATTCCGACGGCCATGTCAACCACATTCCCTCGTGATATAAATTCTTTAAATTCCTTGAACAATGTATTATCCACTTCCTTTTCCTTGATAATCACTATTCTAACAAATTTTTTGTCGAGATATGATTGTAAATGAAAATCAAGAATGGTATTATTTCTGATAATTGTTAAAAGATTGACAGGAGGAGATTTTATGAACGGACAAGGCGAGAAGAGTCTCGACCATGCGTTCTTTGGGCAGCCAAAAGGGTTGCAAACACTGTTCTTCACTGAAATGTGGGAACGATTCAGTTACTACGGGATGCGTGCAATTCTTTTATACTACATGTATTTCTCAGTCGCCAAGGGTGGATTAGGATTTTCTCCAACCACAGCAGCTTCAGTTATGGCAATTTACGGTTCACTGGTATTTCTAACTTCAGTGTTAGGTGGTTATTTAAGTGACCGAGTTTGGGGGAGTCGAAAGACCGTTCTGTATGGTGGAATTTTAATTATGTTTGGGCACGTGGTACTTTCATTACCATTTGGTGCCGGAGCGTTGTTTATTTCCATTGTCTTAATCACTGTTGGTACTGGACTGTTGAAGCCAAATGTTTCAGAAATGGTTGGTGCCTTATATGGTGAAAATGATCCAAGACGTGATACTGGATTTACCATTTTTGTTTTTGGGATTAACTTAGGTTCGTTCATCGCACCAATCTTAGTTGGGACCGTCGGAATGGACTTTAATTTCCATGCTGGATTCTCACTAGCTGCGATCGGAATGTTCTTTGCTTTAATTTACTACTACTTTAGTGGTAAAAAGACTTTGAGTATCGATGGTCTCTATCCAAGTGATCCCTTAGAACCAGATGATTTGAATCGTTTAGTTCTTGAAATTATTGGTGGCTTAGCTGTATTTGCCGTTATTATCGCGGGGATGTGGTACTTTAAAGTTTTGAGTATTGATAACTTTGTTTTGTTATTGAGTATCATCGCAATTTTAACCCCAATTATTTACTTCGTTGTTATTTTGAGAAGTAAGAAGGTTACTAAGACAGAACATTCACGGGTTCTTGCCTATATTCCATTATTTATCGCTGCTGCGGTATTCTGGGCCATTGAGGAACAAGGATCCGTTGTTTTGGCTTTGTTTGCTGAAAATCAAACTAACAATAACCTTGGATTTTTGCACATTAATGCTACTTGGTATCAGTCACTTAACCCATTGTTCATTATGCTGTACACACCACTGTTCGCATTCTTATGGACATATCTGGCTAAAAGAAAAGAAGAGCCCAGCTCCCCAGTTAAGTTTACGTGGGGAATGTTTTTCGCTGGATTTTCGTACTTATTTATGATGATTCCAATTTTCCTATTTGGTTCATCAGCTAAAGTTAGCCCATTATGGCTAATTGGTAGTTGGGCCATTGTTGAAATTGCCGAAATGTTGATTTCACCAATTGGGCTTTCCGTTACCACCAAACTTGCTCCGAAAGCATTTGAATCACAGATGATGAGTATGTGGTTCTTAGCGGATGCTGCTGGTCAGGCGGTTAACTCACAAATCGTTAAGTTCTACACTCCGGGACACGAAATCGCGTACTTTGGAATCGTTGGACTTGTAGCCATCTTGTTTGGAATTGTCTTATTATTGATGATCAAACCAGTGAAAAAACTGATGGATGGAGTAAATTAAAATCACTATAATGAAAGGCGCTGTAAAGTTAGCGCCTTTTATTTTTTGAAAAAAAGTATTGACTAACATCATGATCCCGTGTAATATAATAAACGTTGATTCGTTACTACGAATTACTCATTTATTATGGAGGGGTAGCGAAGTCTGGCTAAACGCGGCGGACTGTAAATCCGCTCCTTCGGGTTCGGTGGTTCGAATCCACTCCCCTCCATTGATTCTTGGGCTATAGCCAAGTGGTAAGGCAACAGGTTTTGATCCTGTGATGCGCTGGTTCGAACCCAGCTAGCCCAATACTAATTATTGGTGTAAAATCGACTAACAAATGTTAGTCGATTTTTTTATGCCAAGGTAGGAGTAATTATGACAGTACCTGTTTATATTAAAATTCATGATGATATTAAGAGTAAGATCGAAGACGGAAGCTGGAAAGTGGGAACCCGGATTCCATCTGAAAGAAAACTATCCGAACAGTACGGAGTAAGTCGGATGACGTTCAGGCAAGCTGTTCAAGCGCTCGTTGAGGATGGAATATTAAAACGGATTGCCGGCTCAGGAACGTACGTTACTAACCAAAAGGTTCAAGAAAAGATGTCCGGAGTAACCAGCTTTACTAACATTATGCTGGCTCAAGGAAAAAAGCCATCCACCAAAACCTTGTCATATAAGATTGTTGAGCCCACCTTTAAGGAAGCCTCCGTCTTGGGGCTGAGTCAGGATGATCGGGTTTTGCGGATGAATCGGATTCGCTATGGGGACGACATTCCAATTTGCTATGAAGTGGCAGCTGTTAATGCATCGATGGTCGAAGGGTTAAGTGAAGAAGACGTTTCTAGCTCCCTGTATCGTTCTTTAGAGGACAAGAAGGGACTTCGTCCAAGAAGCGCGAAGCAATTTATTTCGGCGATTTTAGCGACTGATCGGATTGCTGATTTACTGGATATTGAGGTTAAGGCACCCATTCTTAAGCTAAAACAGATATCTTATCTTCAAAATCAGCAACCATTTGAGTTTGTTCAGGCTCAGTACGCTGCTGAGCGATTTGAGTTTTACCTAAATAAATAAAAAAGAGCCCTACTAACGAGGGCTCGTAAAGTTGGATGAGATCACTTCTCATCCTTTTTTTGTTTTCTAACTAAATTTAAAAATTCAGGAATGGCTAGCATTCGTTTAAAACGGGTGGGTTCTTTAAAAAGGCGATAGAGCCATTCGATGTGATGATTAATCCAGAACTTAGGAGCTCTCTTGACGTGTCCAGCTAAAACGTCAAAGCTGCCTCCAACCCCAATCCACAGCCCGTTATTTTTATTGCGATATTTTGCGATAAATTCTTCTTGCATAGGGAAACCGGTCGCAACAAAAATCATGTCAATGTCGTTGTTTTCAATGTTGTTAATGATGGGAGTATCGTTTTTAAAATAACCGTCCTGCATCCCCACAATTTTTAAATGTGGATAGTTAACGGTTAAGACTTTTCGTAAATCAAATACGACATCGGGTTTGGCTCCCAGAAAATAAGCTGACTTGTTATTTTGGTTTCCCCAAGTTAACAGTGCTTTAAAAATGTCATAACCGGTGATTCGTTCTGGCATTGGATCATTTAGCATTTTGGCACCCTTGATAATGCCAATCCCATCTGGCACGACGTAAGTGGCGTCTTTTAAAACTTTTTGGTAGTGAGGATGACGATCAGCATAAACGACGATTTCTGGATTGGCGGTTACCACAAACGTGTTTTGGTGGTCGTCTATTTGGGATTCAATCACCTGCATAAATTCGGTGAAAGTCGTGTTAACAAAGGGGATGGAAGCGATGTCGGTGGTCGGAAATTTGTGCGTCATTTGTTAGCCTTCTTTTTGGTTATTATGTGATATAATGTGCAACGAGTAACAACAATAGTTTAGCCTGAAAGGGCTAGAGGAGATTAAAGATGTCAACATTACAAAGTCCTAATAATTTAACTTTACACACTGACTATTATGAAATCAATATGATGGCAACTTATTTTGAAAAACATATGCAAAATCGTCATGCTGTATTTGAAGTTTTTTTTAGAGACATGCCCTTTGGAAATGGATATGCCGTCTTTGCAGGATTAAAACACATTATTGAATATATCAACAACCTTCACTTCACTGATGAGGACATTAAGTATTTAAAGTCAATTAGCGATTATTCCGATGAATTTTTAGATTATCTTCGTAACTTTAAGTTTACTGGGACAATTCGTTCTGCTGTTGAGGGTGATTTAGTTTATAACAACGAGCCCATTGTTCAAGTTGAAGGAACGATTGCGGAATGTCAATTAGTTGAGACCGCTATTTTGAACATGGTGAACTATCAGACTTTAATCGCTACTAAAGCGGCCCGAATTCGAATGGTGGCTGGAAATAATCCTTTAATGGAGTTTGGTAGTCGTCGAGCCCAAGAGGTTGATGCAGCACTGTGGGGAACCAGAGCGGCATACATTGGTGGGTTTAACGCGACTTCCAATGTGTTAGCCGGTAAGGAATTTGGCATTCCTGTCAGCGGAACGATGGCGCACTCTTTGATTGAATCATTTGGAAATGACTATGATGCATTTATGGCATACGCCCAAACCCATAAGAACTGTACTTTTCTGTTAGACACCTTTGATACCATTAAAAGTGGGGTCCCAAATGCAATTCGAGTTGCAAAAGAAATGGGCAACAAGATTAACTTTCAAGGTGTCAGAATTGATTCCGGTGATATGGCGTACTTATCAAAAAGAGTTAGGGAAATGCTGGATGAAGCTGGCTTTAAGGATGTTCAAATTGTGGCTTCCAACGACCTTGATGAATACACCATTAGTAGTTTGAAGATGCAAAATGCCAAAATCGACTCTTGGGGAGTTGGGACCAAGCTAATTACGGCTTTTGACCAACCCGCACTTGGTGCGGTTTACAAGCTGGTCTCAGTTGAAGATGAACAGGGTCACATGGTCGATACCATTAAACTTTCAAATAATGCTGAGAAGGTTTCCACTCCAGGTAAGAAGCAAGTTTGGCGGATTACTGAAAAAGACGACGGTAAGTCTGAGGGAGATTACATCACACTTGATGGTGAAGATCCACGTGAACAGTCTTCCGTGTACATGTTCCATCCGCATTTCACGTACATTAACAAGACTATTACCAACTTTAATGCTCAACCGCTCTTACAAGATATCTTTAAAGATGGAAAGCAGGTATATCAAATGCCGACGTTAGAGGCTACTAAGCAGCATGCGACTGACTCTTTGAAGGCACTCTGGCCAGAGTACAAGCGTCAGTTAAATCCACAAGATTACCCAGTTGATCTTTCTAAGAAATTATGGGACCACAAGATGAGTTTGATTAATGAAATTCATAATGGGGTTGAGCAAAAATTAGAGTAGGTGATAGTAATGGATGAGAAACAAAAACGACTGCAAAAACAGATTATTAATGCTTTAAGGGTTCAGCCAAAGATCGATCCTGAAACAGAAATTAGACGTAGTGTTGATTTTATTAAGGATTACGTTAAAAAGAATTCGTTCATTAAATCAGTAGTACTGGGAATTTCTGGTGGTCAAGATTCCACTTTGACGGGAAAATTGGCATCGATGGCAATGAATGAATTAAGGGAAGAAACGGGTGATACTGAATATCAGTTTATTGCGGTTCGCCTTCCTTATGGTGAACAAGCTGATGAATCGGATGCTATGGAAGCCATTGATTTTATGGATGCTGATCGGGTTGAACGCGTCAATATCAAGGGTTCAGTTGATGCGATGATAAAAGCAGTTGAAGCTAACGGTGATGCTGTCTCTGATTTTAATAAGGGCAACGTTAAAGCTCGGACGCGGATGATCGCACAGTTCACCATTGCTGGTGCCAATCAAGGGATTGTACTTGGCACTGATCATGCCGCCGAGGCGGTGACTGGTTTTTACACTAAATTTGGTGACGGTGCCTCTGATATTGTTCCAATTTGGCGACTGGATAAACGACAAGGTCGTGCGCTTCTTAAGTACCTTGACGCACCTAAAAACCTTTACGAGAAAACCCCAACGGCGGATCTTGAAGATGATCGTCCAGCTCTTCCAGATGAAAAAGCACTTGGGGTTAGTTATAAAAATATTGATGACTTTTTAGAAGGCCAGGACATTAGTTCTAGTGCAGCTAATGTAATTGAAAATTGGTATTTGAAAACTCAACATAAGCGACACCTTCCCATTAATGTTTATGATACGTTTTGGAAATAAATTTGATTACAATAACTCCGTTAATTATTTAATGGAGTTTTTATTTGAAAGATTATGGTGAAAAAATGGAAAAAACTTTAATTGATCAAACTGCAAAAGCGTTACCACACATTTCGAAACGACAAATTCAACAAACCTTAGAAATGCTTGAGGATGGTAATACCGTTCCGTTTATTGCACGATACCGCAAAGAGAGAACCGGTAATTTGGATGAGGTTTCTATTCGAAAACTTGAGGATACTTATCAGCGTCTAGCAAAGCTGAGCCACCGAAAGGAAGAAGTGGTAAAAAAGGTTGACGAAGAAGGCCAATTAACCAAGCAGTTAAAACAAGACATCTTAAATGCTGACAGTATTCAGATTGTGGAAGACTTGTATCTGCCATATAAACAAAAACGAAAAACAAAGGCGATGGTTGCAAGGGAACGGGGATTAGAGCCACTTGCAACTGCAATTTTAAAGTTTCAAAATGAGCCATTAAAACAACTGGCAAAGTCCTTTATAGATGATGATCACGACGTTAGTTCCGTTAATGACGCTTTAGATGGAGCCCGTGAAATCATTACGGATGCCATTGGAAACAACGCTAAGTTTCGGGAATGGATTCGAAACTATACCTTAAAAAACGCTATGCTGGCGGCAAAGGTTAAACCTAAAGGAAAGGTCAATGACGAAGGTGGCGTTTATGGTGATTACTACGATTTTAGTGAGCGAGCCAAAACGGTTCCGAGTTATCGGGTTTTAGCAATCAATCGTGGTGAAAAAGCAAAGGTATTGACCGTGAAACTAGATGTTGATGTTAATGCCATTATGCATTACATTGATTTTCATGTGGTTAGTAATCATAATGGTCCCGCAGTTGACTTTGTTAAAGACGCTTCAAAAGATGCTTATAAGCGCTTCATCGGTCCTGCCATCGAACGTGAAATTCGTTCCACTATGACTGAAGCCGCAGAAAATCATGCCATTGAAGTGTTTGGAAGAAATCTGTATCACCTGTTAATGCAGGCGCCAATCAAGGGTAAGGTGGTTCTTGGTTTTGACCCAGCGTACCGAACGGGATGCAAACTAGCGGTCATTGATGCAAACGGTAAATTCTTGGCAAAGGAAATTATTAAAGCCACTAAACCAGCGACAGAAGCACAGCAAGCGCGAGCTAAAGAACAATTGATTGACCTGATTAAGAAGTATCACGTTCAAATGATTGCGATTGGTAACGGAACCGCGTCACGCGAATCGGAACAATTTGTAGCTGATGCAATTAAATCCATTGATTATCCGGTTCACTACGTAATTGTTAGTGAAGCTGGAGCATCAGTATATTCTGCTAGTAACAATGCGCGAAAAGAGTTTCCTAACCTTCATGTTGAGGAACGTTCAGCCATTAGTATTGGAAGACGACTACAGGATCCACTTTCTGAGTTGATTAAGATTGACCCCAAAGCGGTTGGGGTTGGTCAGTACCAGCATGATGTCTCTGAAAGTAACCTTGATGCACAGTTGGATCGGGTGATTGAGACCGCCGTTAACCAAGTCGGGGTCAACTTGAACACCGCTAGTCCAAATCTACTTGAACACATCTCGGGATTAACTAAATCCACTTCACAAAATATTGTTGAATATCGAGATGAAAACGGTGCTTTTTCTAACCGTAATCAATTAAAAAAAGTTAAACGATTAGGACCAAAGGCTTTTGAACAATCAGTTGGATTTTTACGTATCATTAATGGCAAGAATCCATTGGACAATACTGATATTCACCCAGAAAGTTATCGGCAAGCTAAACAAATCTTGTCAGCAATGGGACTTACAATTGATAATTTTAGTTCTGATGAAGGTCGAAAAAAGCTTGAAAAAGCAAATGAAGTTGATTTATCACAATCACTATCAATTGATCAGCAGTTGGTCAAAGATATTTTAGCTAGTTTGAAAAATCCCGGACGTGACCAACGTGATACGATGCCGAAGCCGTTACTTAAATCGGATATTATGAAGATTGAAAATTTGAAATCAGGAATGAAATTACAAGGAACCGTTCGCAATGTCACTGATTTTGGTGCGTTTGTTGACATTGGGGTAAAACAGGATGGTCTCGTTCATATTTCCAAAATGAGTGATCGATTTATATCGGATCCAGCAAAGCTTGTTTCTGTTGGTGACATTGTCGACGTGTGGGTGTTAAGTGTTGATTTAAATCGAAAACGAATTAAACTTTCCATGGTTGGTCCAGAATAGGAGCGAACTTATTTGCATGACGATGAATTACAGAAACTGGTCGAACAAATTTCGTTAGAGTCATTTGGGAAACCATTTAAGCACCGCGCATATTTTAATGGTCGATTGAAAACCACGGGTGGTCGGTACCACCTTAAAGACCATGATATTGATATTAATCAGACGATGGCGAAGAGGATCTCTAGAGAAGAATTAGTGGGAATCATTAAACATGAACTCGTTCATTATCATCTTCATTTAGCAGGGTATTCCGCTAATCATCGTTCAAAAGAATTTAAGCAGTTATTAAGAGCTGTGGGTGGTAGTCGTTATGCTCCCATTTTAAAAGCACCATCAGCTTATCATTACCTTTATGAGTGTACTAAGTGTGACCAACTATATCGGCGAAAGCGACGGGTTAATATCTCACGTTTTGTATGTAGTAAGTGTCGTGGTAAGCTAAAACTAGTTAAGAAGGAGTGAAATATCATGGAAAAAATTATTGTTAGAGTCCCAGCAACTTCTGGTAATGTTGGTAATGGCTATAATTCGGTTGGACTCGCTCTTCACATGTATTACACGGTGATCGTTGAAGAAGAAACTGAGAAGTGGCGGGTCAATCATGCGTTTGGCGATTCAGTTCCTCACGATGATAAAAATTTGGTGGTTCAAACGATTTTAAAGGTTAACCCTAAAATCATGCCCCATCAACTAACGGTAATGTCAGATGTTCCACTAGAAAAAGGACTTGGATCTAGTACCACGGCGATTGCTGCGGGAATTAAAATTGCTAACAAGCTTGAAAATATGAACTTATCAGTTAATGACCAAATTAACATTGGTAGTCGAATGGAAGGACATCCTGACAACATTGCCTCAGCCATTCTGGGAGATATAACAATTTCTCACTATGAGGATGGAAAGACTGACGTTGTCAAAGCTCATATGCCCGATGAAATGCAAGCCTTGGTTTTCATTCGAAATGAGAAAATTACTCAACAGAGGGGAATGGAACGTTTCCCAAAGGAAATTACGTTTGGTCAAGAGGTACAGACTAGTAGCGCTTCGAACGTTTTTGTCGCTGCATTAATGCAAAATGATTGGAATAAAGCGGCTCGAATGATTGAAGCTGATAGTTTGGTTCGCACTGGACAGGGGAATGATTTTAAAGACTTCAAAGTAATTAAACAGACTGCTCATGAACTAGGAATCTACGGAACTTACATTAGTGGAGTGGGTTCATCGATTGTCACGCTAGGAGATTATGACCAACTCACCAAGTTACAACAGAAGATTGAAAGTAACGATCAATTGGATGGAGTATGTAAGTTAGTTGACCTTGATAGGGATGGTGCCACGATTCGTGGTGAAGAATAATTAAAAAATTCATTGCGCTATCTCGTTAAATTTGCTATGATGTTTATTGTAGCAATGCGGCCATGGCGGAATTGGCAGACGCGCAAGATTAAGGATCTTGTCGGGATTTATCCCGGTGGAAGTTCGAGTCTTCTTGGCCGCATCATTTAATTCAAGAACACCATATCATTTTAAGATATGGTGTTCTTTTTAATTCTAAGTCTCTTTTGTTGACATTAAGTTGTGCACGATTAATCTAAGAAGTGAACGATTAATTAACAAGGATGGTGTGATAATTATGTCAGATAAATTAACAACCGAAGCTGGTCAACCGTGGGCTAATAACGAACATTCTCAAACAGCTGGTGTTCGTGGTCCTGTTTTGATGCAGGATTATCAATTACTAGAAAAGTTAGCTCATTTTAATCGTGAGAGGATTCCAGAGCGAGTCGTTCATGCTAAAGGTGCTGGTGCCAAGGGCGTTTTTAAACTTACACATGACATGAGTAAGTACACTAAAGCTGATTTATTCAATGGTGTGGGCAAAGAAACCCCAATGACCATTAGAATCTCGCAGGTTGCGGGTGAAGCTGGTTATCCTGACACCGTTCGTGATGTTCGTGGATTTGCGTTGAAATTCTACACGCAAGAAGGCAATTACGACATTGTTGGTAATAATACTCCGGTGTTCTTTGTTAACGATCCGCTTAAGTTTCCTGACTTTATTCATTCCCAGAAGCGTGATCCTAAGACTCATTTACGTTCACAAGAGATGCAGTGGGATTTTCTGGTCTCGTTCACCAGAATCAGTTCACCAGGTCACCTACCTGATGGGTGATCGTGGTAATCCGGCTAGTTATCGAACAATGAATGGTTATGGAAGTCACACGTATAAGTGGGTTAATAAAGAAGGGACTCCATTTTGGGTTAAGTATCACTTCATTAGCCAACAAGGGGTTAAGAACATGACTAATGAACAAGCTTCAAAAGCAGCAACTGAAGATACCGATTATTTAATTCATGATTTATACGATGCAATTGAACAAAAGAACTATCCAACATGGAAAGTTTATGTTCAGATTATCCCTTATCAAGCAGGAATTGATTACAAACCAGATATTTTTGATGTAACTAAGGTGGTTTCTCATAAGGATTACCCACTACAAGAAGTTGGGGAATTTACCTTAAACCAAAATCCAACTAACTATTTTGACGATGTGGAAGAATTAGCTTTCTCACCCGCTAACCTGGTTCCTGGGATTGAAGCAAGTCCTGATAAGTTACTTCAAGGACGGTTGTTTGCGTATAAGGACGCGGAAAGATATCGTCTAGGAGCTAATTATGAACAATTAAAGGTCAACCGTCCCTTAGACAAGGTTGAAAATTACGAACGTGATGGTCAAATGGCACAAGGACAAGACGGATCGGTCAACTATGAACCAAACGGTAAGGGAGGACCAGTTGAAGATCTGAGTGCTTCAATCAGTTCCGATAAAGTGGAAGGTGAAACCGGAGCTTTTAAACCATATGACACTGACTACTATAGTGCAGCCGGAAAGTTGTATCATGTAATGAAACCGGAGGAACGTGATCGCCTGATTAATACGATCAAAGAAACGCTTGGTTCCGTTGATAATCATGAGATCCAAATCCTAGAAACCAGACAATTTTATAAGGCTGACCCAGAGTATGGGACTCGAGTAACAAAGGCTCTTGGTCTTGATTTAAATGAAATTAGATAAAAGATCCCATAAATAAAAATAGACTTGCAAGATAGGTTATTAGCCCTATTCTTACAAGTCTATTTTAATATGCTGGTGCCGTTGAGTTTGGATCGGTGGTACTCCCTGATGAATCATTGGTAGCAGTATTGTTGTTGGATGGATCACCATTACTAGGGGAATTGGTTTCTTGTTGTTTAGGAGTTAAACCCTTAGCTTGCGGTAAATTCAAGGTGGTTCGAATATGGTTTGAGACGTTCATCAATTCGTCTGGTTGGGCGACTTGATAACTGACTCCGTTAATCATTGCTTCATTCCCCTGAAGGGTCTCAGACTTGATGTGATGAGTGGCTGGACCATACTTAGATCTAATGGCAATCATGTCATCAAAGGATAAATCGGTTTTGAGGTTTCCATTTAATGATTCAAGAATTTGTTGGTACCTGGGAATGGAAGAAATTCCCATTCCTTTCATCACTAATTTTTCTAAGACTTGCCGTTGTCGCTGTTGGCGACCGTAGTCACCTTTCGGGTCATCATCCCTCATTCGAGAATAATCAAGGGCTTGATCACCATCTAGATGGGTCATTTTGCCCTTAACTACATTGGCATTCCCATACTTAAACGTCAATGGTGGCTTCACTTCGACACCCCCAACGGAATCAACCATCTGTTTTAAACCACCCATGTTAACGATCGCAAAGTAGTCGATGGGAACGTTTAAGAGATGCTGGACAGTTGAAATGGCAGTCTTTGGACCACCGATGGTGTAAGCAGCGTTGATTTTTTCGTATGGCTGTGAGTCACCGTCGACCACGACTTTGGTATCGCGGGGGATACTGGTTAAGTAAGTGGTCTGCTTTTGCGGGTTAACGGTAGCGACGATAATGGTGTCGGTGCGGCCAACGTCGTGTCTACCAAGGGCGCCCGTGTCGGTTCCCATTAGTAAGATTGAAAACGGTTTTCGTTTCTTTAGAAGATTTGAGACGTTTCTTGATTTCCCAATTCCATCGTCTTGAAACGTTCCTCCAAAGGAATGACGAGCCTGGGTGTAAGCACGGAAACCAAAAGCAAGGGCAATGATGACAATCAATAAGATGATACCCATAAAAGTCCAGGCAACTGGATGGTGCGGCTCGTTATCATAGTCAACGGCTGGCTCTGACTTTGGTTCGGAAAAATGTGGATTACCAGCTCGCCGGCTATATTCGCGATTGTCGTCATTATTATTATCGTAGTTTGACATTATTATTCCCCGCTTATTTATTAATACTGCCCCAAATTATATAGCAGTTATGGCAGCTAACGCTAGTTATTTCTCAACTTTTTAGTAGATTTTAATATAACCGTATTATTCTTATTGGGGCAATTTCTAGTGGTGTAAAATCGTGTGGTACAATAACTTAAGTAAAACTTACAAGAATAGGATGATCAAATGGGTATTTTTTTTAAGAGTATATCAGGGATATTAATTGTACTGATCATGATCGTGCTCGGTTTTGTTTTGGCTAAACGGCACTGGTTTAATGATGATTCAACTAACTTAATTGTTAAACTGGTTATTGACGTAGCCTTGCCGTGTTACATGATCTATACGATTGGTCGCGATTTTACGACCGACACGTTACTTTCAACGTTGCCAGACTTAAGATTTCCGGTCATTAGTATGTTAATCATGTTTGGGATTTCGGTGGCAATTGCTCGGGTGATTCGAATTAAAAAGTATCATCGGGGGGTGTTTGAATCGATGTTTTTAAATTCAAACACCGTCTTTGTCGGATTGCCGGTTAATATGGCTCTGTTTGGGGCCAAAAGTTTACCGTACGTGTTAGTTTACTACATGGCTAATACGACCTTTTTTTGGACCATTGGTGTTTACTTAATCCAACGTGATGGGGACGCTAATTCCAAGTTTGACTGGAAAAAGACCGTGAGTAAAATTTTGTCACCACCATTGCTGGGATTTATCTTTGGGGTGATTTTAGTTTTACTGCGAATTAAAATTCCCAACTTTTTAATGAGTGATTTCCAATATATTGGTGGGTTAACCATCCCACTTTCAATGATGTTCATTGGAATTTCGATGGCAAATATCAACTTTGACAAATTTGACTTTAGTTCTTCTAATTGGGGAATTTTACTGGGTCGATTCGTGATTTCACCAATTTTAATGGCACTGTTGGTTATTCCAACTGGGATGCCAGTTTTGATGAAACAAGTCTTCATTATGCAGGCTGCCATGCCGGTTATGACTAATGCACCAGTGGTAGCCAGAAAGTATGGTGCGGATGCAGATTATGCTTCACTGATGGTCGCTGAAACCACGATCATCAGTTTAATTGTTTTGCCCATTTTAATGGTGATTGTGCAACAAATCCGTTAAGACGAGTCAATTGAAAAATAGACAAGTAAAGAATGGGAGTAGTAGCTTAAAGTGAAAAAATCAGTGATTTATGTGTTAATTTCGACGTTAATGTTTAGTTCGATGGAGATTGCCCTAAAGGTGGCAGGAAGTGAGTTTAATCCAATTCAGTTGAATTTACTTCGTTTCTTCATTGGTGGGATTGTCTTGTTACCCTTTGCGTGGTATGAATTACATAAACGACGACGCAAAATCAACTTAAAGGATTGGAAGACGTTTGCGTTTACCGGTTTTGCGTGCGTGGTAATTAGTATGACCCTGTACCAGTTAGCGATTGTGTACGATAAGCCAGCTATTGTGGCCGTCCTGTTTAGTTGTAATCCGGTCTTTGCCGTAATCTTTGCGTACTTCATTTTGCATGAACGAATTGGACGGGCCAACTTAATCTCATTAATTATTTCGGTCATTGGCTTAATTGTGATTGTTAATCCATTTAACTTAACTAATCCAGTTGGAATTATTTTGTCACTCTTATCGGCTGTTACTTTTGGCTTTTACAGTATTTTGTCGCAGTATTGCTCGGTCAAAAGAGAATTAGATGGAGTTACCATCACTTGTTTCACTTTTATTGCTGGTTCTTTGGAGTTATTTGTTTTATCATTGATTACCAATATCCCGTTTGTTTCAAGTGGGATGAAATCGGTGGGATGGTTGAGTCAGTTTGCATCCATTCCGATCTTAAGGGACGTTAATTTACAAAATTTCTGGATTTTATTCTTTATCGGAGTCTGTGTAACCGGCGGCGGTTTTGCGTTTTATTTTTTAGCGATGCAAGAATCAGGGGTCTCAATTGCTTCCCTAGTATTCTTTATTAAGCCAGGTTTGGCTCCAGTCTTAGCAATGATTTTTGTGGGCGAAAAGATTAATCTGCCTACCATTATAGGAATTGTGATTATCCTGATTGGTTCGGTGGTTACGTTTGTAGGTGAGCGTTATAAAGAGACCGATTCAACCATGTTAGACGATCAGACGATTGAAGAAGGTAAATAAATTTAGTTTATTGAGGCGGTTGTATGAGTAAGTTAGTAATTATGAGACATGGCGAAAGTGTCGCAAATCACACTAATACCTTTACTGGATGGAGTGATGTTCCACTGACTAAGAAGGGCGTAGAAGAGGCAATTAAGGCCGGCAAACGCTTAGGTCAGACCGGGATTCAGTTCGGTGATGTTCATACATCAGTCTTAAAACGGGCGATTGTCACCGCTGACATTGTTTTGGGCGTGATCAATCAGGATTTTATTCCTGAACATAAGACGTGGCGCTTAAATGAGCGACACTATGGTGCTCTTAGGGGTCAAAATAAAGAGGAAGTTAGAAAGCGGGTCGGAGACGAACAGTTTATGAAGTGGCGCAGGAGTTTTTACGCTGTTCCCCCTAAATTAGATCAGGTGTCCCCGATTCGAAAATATCGGCGCTTAGGTGTAATTGAGCCACCAGCTGAAAGCCTTAAAATGGCTTATGACCGGATGATTCCGTACTGGCAGGATTCGATTGCCCCCAAATTGCTGGATGGTAAAAATCAACTGATAGTTGCTCACGGAAGCACACTGCGAGCTTTAATTAAATATTTAGAAAATATCAGTGATAAAGGAATTGATGGCGTGGAAGTTAAAAACGGGAAGCCGATCATTTATACCTTTGACCCAGATTTAGATATTTTAGATAAGACCTACCTTAAATAACAAAAGGACGAAAACTCAATCAAAGTTTTCGTCCTTTTGTTATTTAGATTTTGATGATAGTTGCGTAGTTATTTTTGGGTCGGTTAAATCATTAGCGAGCTTCAATTGTTTCCGGTCCGTCGGGATGTTCTACGATAATGGTATTTACGATGTTCAAGAACAGCCCATGTTCCACAATTCCTGTCATACTATCAAGTTTTTTGCCCAGTTGAACGGGAGTCGTGATTTCAGGTAAGCCTAAGTCAATAATGTAGTCACCAGAATCGGTTGTTAATTTCCCTCCATTCGTGCTTTGACGAAATTTCGGATGAAGTCCCATCCGATTGAGACGACGATATAGTTGGCCACTGCCATAAGGGATTACTTCAAGCGGAAGTGGAAAATTGAGTTTTTTAACCATCTTACTTTCGTCAACAATCCACATGTTACGATCAGAATTAATGGCAACGATTTTTTCCATCAGGTGAGCGGCTCCACCGCCTTTAATTCCCTGAAAATTTTTGTCAATTTGATCGGCCCCATCAATGGTTAAATCAATGTGGTCGACTTCGTCAACATCCTTAGTAGTGATGCCTAAGCTTTCCGCGTGACGCTTAGTTTTACTGGAAGTGGGCACACCGATAATATCTAGATGTTCATTTTTGATGCGCTCTCCCAGTGCGTCTACCATGTACTTGATGGTGGTACCAGATCCAAGACCCAGTACCATCCCATCCTTAACGTGCTTAACAGCTTCTTTTCCAACGTGTTTCTTTAATTCTCGCTGATCTGCTGAATTCATTTGATTGTTCCCCTTCAAATTAAGTCGTTACTTTTAGTAACTTGACCACTATTATTAATTTTCAATGGTCTTTATGATTTTGTCAAGCAATGTCAAAATTTAAGAAATACTGGTAAAATAATAGTAGGAATTTTTGAGAATAAAGGGGTATTAGAAGATGCAAAGAGGCTTTGAGATTGTTTCAAAATATCAGAATGACGGCTTGACTTTGCCAAAACGAGCAACTGAAAAGGCTGCCGGATATGACTTTGCCAGTGCCGTTGACATGGTTATTCCGTCAATCTGGAAAACTGGTTTAATTCGGTCATTTGGTATCATTAAGGCTAGAAGAAAGTTAGATCAACAAGACATCATGGATTCAGAGAATGCTTTAAAGCCCTTTTTGGTTCCAACGGGAATTAAGGCTTACATGCAGCCAAATGAAGTGTTGATAATCGCGAATCGCTCAAGTAATCCTTTAAAACGAAACTTGGTAATTCCAAACGGGATCGGTGTTATTGACGCTGATTATTACAATAATGAAAGTAATGAGGGTGAAATTTTTGTCCAGATTCTAAACTTTGGAATCGTCGACCGTAAGATTAAAAAAGGTGATCGAATTGGACAAGGAATCTTTATGCCTTATTTACTTGCGGATCAAGATGAGGGACCAAAGCTGACTCGAAATGGGGGATTTGGTTCTTCTGGCAAATAGTTAGGAAATGATTTAATGGCTAAAGCAAAAACGCAATATGTTTGTTCCAACTGTGGATATATATCACCACGATATCTAGGTCGTTGTCCTAACTGTGGTGAATGGAACACGATGGTTGAACAAACGGTCCAAAAAAATGATACCAAAAAGGCGAACGTGAGTCGGGTTTCACTGAGCGGGACTAAGTCGCAACCCCAGCTAATTAGACAAGTTAGCGCTGAAAGTGCTCCGAGGATTCAGGTTGATTCAAATGAACTGAATCGGGTGCTTGGCGGAGGCGTGGTTCCAGGTTCACTGGTCCTAATCGGTGGTGATCCGGGGATTGGTAAGTCAACGTTACTTCTCCAAGTCTCCGGTCAATTAGCAGCCTCAGGACAAAAGGTACTGTACGTCTCAGGAGAAGAGAGTGCCGATCAAATTAAGATGAGAGCTGATCGCCTCAATGTTTCTGAAAAAGGGAACTTATACCTTTATCCAGAAACGGATATGACTTCAATCAGGAAGGCAATTGAAGAAGTGAAGCCGGACACCGTTATCATTGACTCCGTTCAAACCATGCAAGAAGATGAGATCCCGTCTGCGATTGGGTCTGTTACGCAGGTTCGAGGCGTTACCTCGGATTTAATGAACATCGCAAAAACCAATGGTATCACCATTTTCTTGGTGGGACACGTTACTAAGGGTGGTACTCTTGCCGGCCCAAAGACTTTAGAGCACATGGTTGACACCGTTCTTTATTTTGAAGGGGACAAACATCATTCTTATCGATTACTACGCGCCGTTAAAAACCGATTTGGATCTACGAATGAGCTCGGAATTTTTCAAATGGATGAAGATGGGCTAAAAGAAGTCAAGAATCCATCTGAGATTTTTTTAGAGGAGCGTTTGAAGAACGCTACCGGATCAGCAATTGTGGTAGCAATGGAAGGAACTCGTCCGATTCTGGTTGAACTTCAAGCCTTAATTGTTCCCTCGGTTTTTGGGAATGCGCAAAGAACTGCGTCTGGACTGGATCGAAATCGTGTTTCACTGATTATGGCGGTTCTTGAGAAACGGGCTGGATTGATGTTACAAAACCAGGATGCTTATTTAAAAGCTGCTGGTGGGGTCAAACTTAATGAACCAGCCATTGATTTGGCAATGGCAATTAGCATTGCGTCAAGTTATGAGAATATTGGAACCGATCCAAAAGAGTGTTACATTGGTGAACTTGGTTTGACTGGTGAGATTAGAAGGGTCAATCGAATTGAGCAACGCGTTATTGAGGCCCAGAAACTAGGTTTTAAGCGCGTATTGGTTCCTAAATATAATCTAAAGGGATGGACTCCACCTAAAAATATTCAGGTCATAGGAGTTTCAACCATTACCGAAGCTCTCAAAACAGCATTAAAAAAGTAAAATATTTTCATTTCAATTGGTCTAGTTCATAATGAACTGAAGGGTTAATTATGATGTTAATATTGAACAATCATTAGGAGGTTGGACATGTTAAAAGTTTATAATTCACTTACAAATGAAAAAGAAAAGTTTGAACCAATCACACCGGGTGTGGTTAACATGTACGTCTGTGGTCCAACTGTTTATAACTATATTCACATTGGCAATGCGCGAAGTGTAGTGGCATTTGATACCATTCGTCGTTATCTTGAATATTGTGGTTATAAGGTGAATTATGTGTCTAATTTTACCGATGTTGATGATAAAATGATTAACGAAGCCAAAAAAGAGGGAACCACGGTTTCTAAATTAGCCGATAAATACATTAAGGCTTTTATGGAAGATACGAAAGCGTTAAACGTGCAACCTGCAACCGTGAATCCGCGTGCCACGGATAATATTAAGGACATTATTACCTTTGTTTCTGACTTAATTAAAAAGGGATATGCTTATAACGTTGACGGGACGGTTTACTATCGGGCTCGTAAGTTTAAATCTTATGGCTTACTAGGACACGAAAACATCGATGACCTTGAGAGTGGTGCAAGTGAGCACGTTTCAAGTGAAGAATTAGCCCAAAAAGAAGACCCGATTGATTTTGCACTTTGGAAAAAAGCTAAACCAGACGAAATTTCCTGGGATTCTCCGTGGGGAAAAGGCCGTCCCGGTTGGCACATTGAGTGCTCGGTAATGTCAACTAAGTACCTTGGTAACACCTTTGACATTCACGGTGGTGGGATTGATTTAGAGTTCCCTCATCATGAAAATGAACGGGCACAGAGCGAGGCCAAAACGGGTCAAAAGTTTGTTAATTACTGGCTTCACAATGGTTTTGTGACCGTCGGTGATGAAGACGAGAAGATGAGCAAATCTAAAGGGAACTTTGTTACGGTTCATGATTTGCTTAAGAAAGATAATCCTCAAGCCTTGCGTTTTCTCATTTCGACCACTCAGTATCGCCGTCCAATTCGTTTTAGCCAGCAGGGAGTTGATGAAGCTGCCACCAATCTGCAAAAAATACAGACGGCTTACGATAATTTGAACTATCGGTTAAAAGACGCTGATCCTTATAACGATCCGAAATTAGACCAAGAGATTCGTCAAATTCAGGCTGATTTTCAGGATGCCATGGATGATGACTTTAACGTTCAAAATGGGATTGCCAAGGTCTATGAGCTGGCTAAGCTTGGAAACGTTTATGCGGAACGACCAGTGGTTTTTAAGGATTCGATTAAGTTACTTATGAAACGGTTAGAACAGTTGTCCGCTATCTTTGGAATTAAACTACAAAGTAGTGAGTTAAATGACGACAAAGTTAAGAAATTAATTAAGCAAAGAAACGATGCGCGAGCTAACAAGCAGTTTGCTAGAAGTGATGAAATTCGGGATGAATTAAAAAATAAGGGTATTATTTTAGAAGACACACCACAGGGGACCCGATTCAGAAGGGAAAATTAGTTTAATGAGTGAAGCGGACGATAATATTCAATATCGACAGTTAAATGGTATTGTACTAGCTTATTTAGGTGATGCGGTTTATGAGGTATACGTGAGACGGCATTTGATTGACGAGGGCATCGCTAGGCCAAATCAATTGCAGCATTTTGCTACTAAATATGTGTCAGCCAAGGCTCAGGCCGGACTGATTGCTTTGATGAATCAGGATGCAATCTTAAGTGATGAAGAAGAGTACTTTTTTAAACGGGGACGTAACGCCAAGAGCTATACTCACGCCAAGAATACGAGTGTTGTTACCTATCGGATTTCCACTGGCTTTGAAGCCCTCTTTGGTTTCCTGTCCCTTAGTGGCCAAGATAAAAGACTCAATGAACTGGCGCAGTGGTGCATTGATCAAGTTGATTCTGGGAGGGTTGAGTATGAGAGATAATGAAGATTTTATTATTGGGAGACACCCGGCAGTCTCAGCACTGCGCAATGAAAATCAAGAAATTAACAAGGTATTTTTACAAAATGGAGTCAGTCAAGAAGATGACACCATTAAGGCGGTTATTCGTTTGGCCAAGGGTCGTCATTTAGTAATTTCTAAGGTGCCAAAGCAAAAGTTAGACTTGATGTCAGACCACCAGAATCATCAGGGAGTCATGTTATCAATTGCATCCTTTAATTATGCATCGATTGATGATTTATTTAAAAATGCTGAATCAAAGGGTGAACCACCATACTTCATTGTTCTGGATAACATTGCCGATCCTCATAATTTGGGGTCAATTATTAGAACCGCAGATGCTGCCGGCGTTCATGGGGTGATCATTCCCAAGCGTCGTGCTGTTGGATTAACATCAACGGTAGCGAAAACCTCTGCGGGGGCAATTGAACGTGTTCCGGTCGCCAGAGTAACTAACTTGGTCAACACCGTTAAAGAATTAAAAGAACGTGGGTTGTGGGTCTTTGGTACTGATATGAAAGGAACTGATTATCGGCGCTGGGATGCTAAAAGTCCGAGTGCTCTTATCGTTGGCAGTGAAGGTAAGGGGATTTCGCCTTTACTTAAAAAACAGGTTGATGAAACACTTACCATTCCAATGGTGGGGGATATTCAGAGCTTGAATGCGTCGGTTGCTGCCGGATTAGTTATGTATCAAGGTTTTAACTCGCGCCATCCTTTATAATGAAATGACTGAACTAAAGAACAATGCCAGCACATTGTTCTTTTTTATTGGGCCGTTTAATATCGTAAATTCGATATTAAAAATTGGTTAGCAGATAATATCACATATCGAACGTTTGTTCGCTTGTTTGAGCTCAACTCGTTTCGATACGATACTAAGTGTTAATTAATTGATTAAGAGGAGGGCCAATTGATGAATAAAGAAGAGAAACGGGCTAAAGAATTAGAAATGGTTGAGGATGCAAAAAAGAACGATGTCGGTTTCATCAAATTGTTTAAAAAATATGCGCCAATTTATCTAAAGTTGTGGAACGATTTCTACTTATCAGGTATGGAACTCTCAGATTGGAAACAGGAAGCGGCCATTGTGCTTAGTCGAACAATTATTAGGTATGATGCCAGTCGTAAGGTTACCTTTGGCAGTTACTATAAAGTTAACTTAAAAAACCGCTTATATGATATTTTAAGAAAAAAGCGAGCTCAAAAGCGCGTGCCCGATTCTAAAAAAGCTTCTCTTAGTGCGTATTTTCAATTTTATTCTGATACCATTGCCGATATTCATGCTGCCAGTCCAGAACGAGTTCTTTCAACGTATGAGAACTTACAAGGCTTGATGAAAAGGAGTTCAGTAGTTGAGAGAATGGTGATTATTCGTTCGCTTGAGAATTATTCGTTTGAAAAAATGGCCCAGGTTTCTGATGTGAATGTTGTGAAGTTGAAAAATGCGATTGCACGTTGTCGGCAGAAGTACTATAGATTTAATAAAATTGACTAACGTTGAAATTGATGATACGATTAGTTAGTTATTAAGGAGGTGCAGCTTATGGCACAGAAAAAGGTAGCATTAGCTTGTTCTGTATGTGGTTCAAGAAACTACACCATTTCCAGCAATCCGAATCGCGTCAAACGATTGGAAGTAAAGAAATTTTGTAAGCATTGTGGAAAATATACGTTGCACCGAGAAACTCGTTAAGAGGGGAATTTTACATGAAACGATTATGGAACTTTTTTAAGAGCGTTATTGCAGAGATGAAGGTGGTTGTTTGGCCGAACGCTAAGCAAACTAGAACCGATACTTCAATCGTTATCTGGACTACCATCTTTTTTGCAATCTTTCTTGGTGTAATTGATTGGGCAATTCAAACCATTTTGAAGTTACTAGCCTAAACTAGATTAGTGTGATAATTTCTGTTATAGTTAGTTTGATGATAAGAACTTCGTTTACGCGAGGTTTTTTTATTTTGCTTTAAGTTAAAGGAGATAATCATTGTGGTAGAGACTGCAGAAAAGCAATGGTATGTATTACATACATACTCTGGCTATGAAAACAAAGTTAAAATGAATCTTGAATCTAGAAAAGAATCCATGGGAATGGAAGACTATATTTTTGACATTGTTGTTCCAGAAACCGAAGAACACGAGGTTAAAAACGGTAAAGAGAAAGTGGTTATGAACAAGACCTTCCCAGGATACGTGCTGGTTCAAATGGTAATGACTGATAGAGCCTGGTATGTCGTTCGAAATACTCCCGGAGTGACTGGATTTATTGGTTCTCACGGTCAAGGTTCAAAGCCCAATCCGTTGTTACCCGAAGAGGTTGAAAACGTTATGTCAACGATTGGGGTAAAGAAGCGAGTTAAACCATTGGATAGCCGGGTTGGTGATACGGTTACCATCGTTGAGGGAGCCTTTAAGGGACTTTCTGGCAAGATCACTGAGATTGACAACACTAAGGGTAAACTCAAGGTTAATATTGACATGTTTGGTAGAGAGACTAGTACTGAACTGGAATTTGACCAAGTTAAGCCCCTAGAAGCCGATTCTGAGTAAAATATTCATTGTCACGTTTCAATAAACGTGGTATATTTAACTAGTATGCGTATTGCATAAATTAACGTGGGAGAAGAAATTTTGATCTTCATTTACCACACACGGACTTAAGGAGGTATGTCTCGTGGCTAAAAAAGTAGCTAATGTAGTTAAACTACAAATACCTGCGGGTAAAGCAACACCCGCTCCTCCAGTTGGACCTGCTTTAGGTCAAGCTGGAATTAATATTATGGGATTCACTAAGGAATTTAATGCACGTACTGCTGATCAAGCAGGAATGCTGATTCCAGTTGTGATTACTGTTTACGAAGATCGTTCATTTGACTTTGTAACCAAGACCCCTCCAGCTGCTGTCCTATTAAAGAAAGCCGCTGGTGTTGAACACGGTTCCGGTGAACCTAACACTAACAAGGTCGCAAAAGTTACCAAAGACCAAGTTAAGCAGATTGCCGAAACCAAAATGCAAGATCTAAACGCAGCTGATGTAGAAGCAGCTATGCGCATGGTTGAAGGTACGGCACGTAGTATGGGATTCACCGTTGAAGGTTAATTTCACTATGCCCGGACAGCACAATGTCGAAAGATAATGTGCTAGTGGGAGGAAATTCCGTTATAACCACAATTGCAAGGAGGAAGACACAATGGCTCGTAAGAGAGGTAAGAAGTACGAAGATGCTTCAAAGCAAATTGACAAGAGTAAAAAATACGCTGCTCAAGATGCTGTAGAATTAGTTCAAAAATTAGATTCAGTAAACTTTGATGACACTATCAGAGTTGTTTATAAATTAAACGTTGATACTAAACAAGCTGATCAACAATTACGTGGTGCCGTGGTTTTACCTAATGGTACTGGTAAAGATCAAACAGTTGTAGTATTTGCCAAGGGTGAAAAGGCTCAAGATGCTAAGAACGCAGGTGCCGATTTTGTCGGTGATGACGACTTAGCTCAAAAAATTCAAGACGGATGGCTCGACTTTGATGTCGCAATTGCTACTCCTGACATGATGGCTCAAGTTGGTCGTTTAGGTCGTGTTCTTGGACCTAAGGGATTAATGCCAAACCCTAAGACTGGAACTGTTACCATGGATGTTTCAAAAGCGGTTTCTGATGCTAAGGCCGGTAAGGTTACTTACAGAACTGATCGTGATGGAAATGTCGCAGTTTCAATCGGTAAAGATTCATTTGACGCAGACAAGTTGGCCGAAAACCTTAACACCATCAACGATGTGATTGTTAAGAATCGTCCAGCATCTGTTCGTGGAACTTACATTAGTAACATCTCAGTTTCATCAACAATGGGACCTGGTGTCTCAGTTGATCCTGAATCATTTTAGTTACTAACTAATTAAATAATCCCTAATTGACTAATTTTTATCATTATGATAGATTATTAGTTGAATATGATTCGCCTAAGACTCAGGTGGTTTTTGACCTTAATTATGCCTGCCGAGGAGTAATACACTCTTTCTCTATGTTTTGGCGAACATAGGGATTTTTTATTAAGTCCCAAAATACATTGGGAGGTGAAATAATATGCCAAAAAAAGAAGTTATTGATACTAAAGCCAAAAAGGTTGATGAAGTTGCTGACCAATTTCAAAAAGCTGTATCAGCAATTGTTGTTGATTACCGAGGTTTAAGTGTTGCTCAAGATACTGATTTACGTAAACAATTGCGTGATAATGATGTCTCAATGAGTGTTATTAAAAATAAAATTTTAGAGCGTGCTGCTGATAAAGCAGACGTTAAGGATTTGAAAGATACTTTTGTTGGACCTACTGCTATTGCATTTTCTGATGAAGACCCAGTTGCTCCAGCCAAGATTTTGAAGAACTTCGCTGATGATAATCCTGAACTTGAAATCAAGGGTGGAATTATCGAAGGAAAGATCGCTTCACTTGATGAAATCAATGAATTTGCTGCTCTACCAAGCCGTGAAGAATTGCTTTCAACTCTTGCTAACATCTTGAAAGATCCTATCCGTAAGGTTGCTTATGCTGTTAATGCCGTTGTTGATAAAGATGACAATGGTGACGATAGTGATGCAGCTTAATAAAAATAGATTAAATGTCCTAATAGGAGGAAATTAAAATGGCTTTTGATAAAGATAATATTATTGCTCAATTAAAAGAAGCTTCAATCACTGATTTAAACGACTTGGTTAAGTCAATCGAAGATGAATTTGATGTTTCTGCTGCTGCTCCAGTTGCAGCTGCAGGTGCTGCTGGTGGTGAAGGTGCTGCTAAGGATTCATACGACGTTGAACTTACTGAAGCAGGTCAAGAAAAGATTAAGGTTATCAAGGCAGTTAGAGATATCACTGGTCTTGGTTTGAAAGACGCTAAAGACTTAGTTGATGGCGCTCCTAAAGCTATTAAAGAAGGCGCTTCAGAATCAGATGCTAACGACATCAAGGACAAGCTTGAAGCCGTTGGTGCTACTGTAACTCTTAAGTAGTCGATGACTAAAAAGAACGTGCAAAAGCACGTTCTTTTTTTTGCCTTAATATTGTTTAAATAAAGTTGTTTTATGTCATAAAAATTGAGAGAATGAAGTTAGCCGATTTTTTGGGGGTTAACAATTGAAAAAAGCATTAAATAAAGTTATAGATTTCTATAACAAATATTCTGCCTGGATTAAGGGGATTTTTGTCACCCTGGTCCTTGTGTTTGTTGTTTACGAGGCGACCCACGTACTTTCTGAGATTAACGGAAAGGAAATGCGAGCGAGCCTTGCGTCACAGTCACCAACAACGTTAATTATTTTAACGATTTTAGGATTTGTGGCTGTGTTACCAATGTTAATATATGATTTTACCATTACGGAGTTTCTGCCTGGCAAGTTTAAACCGTCCTACATCGTCAAGAGCGGGTGGATCGTTAACACATTTACTAATATTGCTGGGTTTGGTGGCTTTCTTGGTGCTAGTTTGAGAGCCATGTTTTACAGTAAAAATGCTAGTAAGAAACAGGTATTATATGCCATTTCTAAGATTGCCTTGTTCTTACTGGCAGGACTTTCCACCTATTGTTTGGTTTCGTTAGTTTTGATCTTTGGATTTGGCATTGGATATCAGTATGCAAAGGATTGGATTTGGTTAGTAGGTGGAGGAGTTTATTTTCCAGTGATTTTCCTAGTTACTAGATTCAGTAATTCTGAGTTTTTTAGTGATTTGACCTTAAAACGGGAGTTTCAACTGATCCTCGGTTCCTGCCTCGAATGGGGGAGCTGTGCCATGTTGTTTTTAATTATTGGATACTTCATGAAACTTAACATTAACCTTTGGGACGTTTTCCCCATTTTTATTGCTGCTAATGTTTTTGGAGTTGTCTCAATGCTTCCGGGTGGTCTTGGGTCGTTTGATACGATGATGATTGGTAGCCTGAGTTTACTTGGGGTGTCACCGACAATTGCTGCCGTGTGGGTGCTATTGTACCGAATTTTCTACTATTTTCTCCCGTTTTTCGTGGGGGCCTTTCTCTTTTTCCACGAAATGGGAGCACGAATTAACAATTTTCTGGATGATATTCCGAAAACGATTGTTCACAGGTCGGCTCAGTTGATCATTACGATTTTTATGTACTTTTCGGGAATCATGATGATTTTGTATGCGACTATTCCTAATTTGGCTCTTGTTAATCCACTCTATTTATCACTGGCACCATACACGCTGTTCTTTTTAGGACAGTTGTCGAACGTGATTATTGGAATTTTACTAATTGGATTAGCACGTGGGGTAGGATCAAGAGTCCACAAAGCTTTCTGGCCGACCGTTATCATTTTGTTGTTTGCCATTGCTAACACCCTGTGGAAAGAGGACTTTCCACTAAAACTAACGTTACTGTTAGGATTTATCATTATTTGTTTGTGGTTATCAAGAAAGGGCATGTATCGGCAAAAACTCACGTACTCGTGGGGAAATGCAATTTTTGACGGCATCATTTTTATTGGAACTTTCTTAATGTATTCCATCATCGGAATCTACATGAGTAATCATAACTTGTCTAGTAGACACGCTCCCATCAAAATGATGAATGTGTATCTTTTACCATCTGAACAGGTCTGGTTAACCGGATTTGTGGGCATTATCATTGCCTTTATTATCCTGTTTATGTTGTACAAGTACTTAACGTACGCTCGCATCCCATGGTTGAATCAACCCTTTGATGAAGTTAGAATTCGCAATGTTATTCGCAAATTTGGTGGAAACGAAGTTAGTCACTTAGTCTTCTTGCGTGATAAAAAGGTTTACTTCTATGCTGAAGATAGTGAAGACGAAGTCATTTTCATGTATAAACAGAAGGCGAATAAGTTAATTGTGATGGGTGAACCAATTGGAAATCAGGATAAATTAGATCCAGCGATTGACCAGTTCATGAGTGATGCTGATAAAGCCGATTTCTCCCTGGTATTTTACGAAGTTGGAGAATCACTAACAATGCTACTTCACGAAAAAGGCTTTGACTTTATTAAAGCTGGAGAGGAAGGTCACGTTGATTTAACGGATTTTTCGCTTACCGGTAAGCGACATCGAGGTGAACGGGCGTTAATGCACAAGTTCGATCGGGAAGGCTATCATTTTGAGGTTTTAGATCCACCATTTTCTAAAGAACAGATGGGTGAATTTAAACGAATTTCTGATGAGTGGCTCAATGGACGTGATGAAAAGGGCTTCTCTCTGGGCTTCTTTGATCCATATTACTTAAACCAGGCTCCAATTGCGGTCATTCGCGATAAAAATGATGCGATTGTAGCTTTTGCTAACATCATGCCAACGGGTGATCGAGTGATGACTTCGGTTGACTTAATGCGGTCGGGAAATGATGCTCCGTCTGGAATTATGGATGGAATCTTCATTCATCTCTTCAGGTATTCAAAGGATGAGGGTTACAAGTGGTTTAACTTAGGAATGGCACCCCTAGCTAATGTGGGTGAATCAAAATTTAGTTTTATTAACGAAAAAATTGCTCACTTAATTTATCAGTATGGTGATGCGTTCTATAGCTTTCAAGGATTGCGGTCTTATAAGCAGAAATACGTCGATAACTGGGTGTCTAAGTACTTCGTATACCGTAAGGATAATTCATTGGTATTCACGATGCTACAGCTCTTATCGGTGGTTAGTGAACGTCCCACGATTGAAAATGTTGAAGAAAATATGCCATAAAAAAGAGGTTTCAGAATTAATTCTGAAACCTCTTTTTAGTTGAACAATTATTTTGGGTTCTTTTTATTACCAATATCGTAGTCGGAATCGCTCATTGCTTCAACGTTACCAAGTCGATAACCGTTACCGACTTGGGAGAAGAAGTCATGATTGACCGTAGCGGTGGAGATTCCGTTCATAACGATTGGGTTAACGTCTGCTTCAGTATCAGGGAACATTGGATCTTGTCCTAGATTCATGAGGGCCTTATTGGCGTTATATCTAATGAAAGTTAAAACATCTTCAGACCATCCCACTTGGTCGTAAAGCAAATGGGTGTACTTTTCCTCATTTTGATAAAGGTCGTACAAGAAGTTATACATCCAATCCTTTAAATCATTTTGTTCATTTTCACCTAATTGGTTGAACTGAACTTGGAATTTATAGCCAATGTATGTTCCGTGGACCGATTCGTCACGAATAATTAATTTAATGATTTCAGCAACGTTTGGAAGCTCGTTATGACCGAGGTACCAGATGGGAGTATAGAATCCAGAGTAGAAAAGAAAAGTTTCAAGGAACACACTAGAAATTTTCTTTTTTAATGGATGACCATCGTCATGGTATAACGAATAGATCTTTTTCGTTTTGTTTTGGAGGAATTCTTCTGTATCACTCCAATGAAAGATTTCATCAATTTCATCAGGGGTGTTTAAAGTTGAAAAAATGGATGAATAGCTTTTGGCGTGAACGGATTCCATAAACTGAATGTTATTTAAAACCGCAATTTCATGTTGGGTAACAGCATCATTTCTAAGGGCGGCCATTCCGTCTTGAGACTGTAAGGTATCCAGTAAAGTTAAGCCACCAAAAACGTGACCAACAATCCATTTATGATCATCGTCAAGCGAACGCCAATCCTTTAAATCATTTGACAAAGGAATTCTGGTATCAAGCCAGAACTGTTCGGTTAGTTTTTCCCAGGTGGCTTTATCAATCTCGTCGCCAATGGAATTCCAATTAATGGCCTTGTAGTTTCCCTGTAACTTTCCGGTTAAAACTTTATTAATGTCCATAAATTCCCTCCTAAAGATTAAATTACACAGCTTTCACACTCGTTAGCACCAACTTCAGTGTTGTCATCGGTAAATGTCCGAACATAGTAGAGCGATTTAATTCCCTTTTTGTAGGCGTAATTGCGAAGGATCGTTAAATCTCTGGTGGACATTTTGTTACTTCGACTGTCTTTCCATTCGTATAGCCCTTCAGGAATGGTTGAGCGCATGAAGAGAGTCAAACTCATTCCCTGATCGACGTGTTTTTGAGCGGCGGCGTAAACGTCAATCACCTTTCGCATGTCCGTGTCGTAAGCTGATTCGTAGTAAGGAATGGTGTCATTAGAAAGGTAGGGGGCCGGATAGTAAATTGTTCCGATTTTGGACTCTTGTCTGGCTTCAATTTTTTGAACAATCGGGTGCAGACTAGCGGTAGCATCACCGATGTAAGCGGTGGAACCGTTTGGAGCAACTGCCATTCGGTTTTGATGGTACAAACCATATTCCATGATTGACTTCTTTAAATCTTCCCAATCTTTTTCAGTTGGAATAAAGACGCCATCAAACAATGACTTGACTTTTTTGGAAGTTGGCGCCCAACTTTTATTTACGTATTGATCAAAATAAGAACCGTCAGCGTACTTACTCTTGTCGAAGTTATGAAAGACCTTACCGCGATCCTTGGCCATTTGATTTGAGGCCTTTAAGGTCCAGTAATTTAATAACATGAAATAGGTGCTGGTAAATTCAATGGATTCTTTTGAACCATAATACATATGATTTTTAGCAAAATAAGAGTGAAGACCCATAGCTCCTAAACCAATTGAGTGACTTAATTCATTGCCACGTCTGACTGATGGAACAACGTTAATTGATGAATGATCGGTCACAAAAGTTAGAGCTTTGACCATGGCTTCGACTGATTTACCGAAGTCGGGAGAAGCCATCAAATTGACAACGTTCGTTGACCCTAAATTACAAGAAACATCGGTTCCAAGCTGTTCGTAATTTTGTTCATCATCAACAATTGATGGGGTTTGGACTTGCATAATTTCAGTACATAAGTTACTCATGACGATTTTTCCATCAACTGGATTATCGCGATTGGCGGTGTCGATATTGATAATGTATGGGTAGCCGGACTCTTGTTGTAACTTACCAATTTCTGTTTCTAGTTCACGTGCCCTGATCTTCTTTTTGCGAATATTCTTGTTGTTGACCATGTTGTCGTATTCTTTAGTGATATCGACGTAAGAAAAGGGAACGCCATACTCACGTTCAACGTCGTACGGACTAAATAAGTACATATCTTCATTGTTTTTAGCTAGTTCATAGAATTTATCTGGGACAACTACACCCAGGGAAAGAGTGTTAACCCGAATTTTTTCGTCGGCATTTTCCTTTTTAACCCCTAAGAACTCGATGATGTCGGGATGGAAGACACTTAAATAAACAACCCCAGCACCGTTTCTTTGGCCTAATTGATTAGAATAGGTAAAACTATCCTCTAGTAACTTCATTACTGGAAGAACGCCGCTAGCTGCTCCTTGAATGTGTTTAATAGGGTCGCCGGCCGCTCTAAGGTTAGAAAGGTTGATCCCAACTCCACCACCAATTTTGGATAATTGAAGGGCCGAATTAATGGTACGACCGATGGTATTCATGTTATCGGTGGTTTGAAGTAGAAAACACGAAATCAACTCCCCCCGACGTTTCTTTCCAGCATTTAAAAAAGTTGGAGTAGCTGGTTGAAAGCGTTGATGAATTAATTCATCAGCAAGATCCATGGCAAGCTTTTGATCGCCATCAGCAAGAAACAAGGCGTTCATTGCGGTTCTGTCTATGTAGCTTTCTAAGTACATGGAATTGTCATCAGTTTTCATGGCGTATTGAGCATAAAACTTGTATGCAGCCATAAATGATTTGAAGTGAAAATCTTGTTTTTCCAAATACTTGTATAATTTTTCAATGAATGAAAAAGGATATTTATTTACAAAATCCTCTTCAATGTAATTATGCTTAATTAGATAATCAAAACGATCTTTTAAAGAATCAAACTTAACGGTATTTGGATTAACGTTTTCTTTGAAAAAGGCTTTTAAAGCTTCCTGATCTTTTTCCAATTGGATTCTGCCATCGACAGGGATATTAATTTCATTATTTAGTTCGTAATACGTAACATCGTGCAAATCTTTTAAAGACATATTGGATTACTCTCCCTTAATCGTGTCGTACGAAATATCTGAAACGTTGGTTTTGTATTATACTATAAATATGAAAAATTTAACCAACTAGTTTCTTTAATTGGTCAGGTTGAAACCCACTAAATGCTTCAAGTGCTTGACTCTCAACAACTGGAACAGCTTGAAAGCCTTCACCCTTCAGGTAAGCGACGTATTCCGGATTTTCGGATGTGTTTTTTTCAACGAAGTCAACGTTGTGTTCGCTAAGGAAACGTTTTGTCATCTTGCATTGGATACAATTGTTCTTGGTAAATACAGTAATTTTTTTCATTTTGTTTCATCTCCTTGATATCTTTCACTTGATGAGTTTACTCTCAAAAAGTGAAATTTTCAACAGAAAAAAACACCATATATAGTGAAATTGATAGGAATTAGACGCTATATATAGTGCTTATGGTTTAAATATTATTTTTTTAGGATGTGATTAATTTTGAACGACTTTTATTATACCGCAAATCCTGATGTTAAACATGAGGAAAAGCATTGGAACTTTTCTTTACTTAAAACCACGCTAAGTTTTGTGACAGACAACGGTGTGTTTTCTAAAAATACCGTGGATTATGGTTCGCGGGTTTTGATTAATAATGTCGATGTTAATGAAATGCCTCAGGGAGCAATCTTAGACATGGGATGTGGTTACGGCCCGATTGGTCTGTTTTTGGCCAAGACAAATCCAGAACGGCATTTTACTATGGTAGACGTCAATAATTTAGCGTTAAAACTGGCTAAACAGAATGCGGATCTCAATCAGATTGATAACGTAGATATCTTTGTTTCTGATGGGTATCAGAATATTTCCCAAAAGTATGCGGGCATTGTAACTAATCCCCCCGTTCGTGCCGGAAAAAAAGTTGTCGATGAAATGATTACGGGTTCTTATGACCACCTGGTTAATGATGGAACGTTGACGGTGGTTTTACAAAAGAAGCAGGGAGCACCCTCGGCTAAAAAATTAATGAATAGGGTTTTTGGTAACGTACAAATCGTTAAACGTGATAAGGGATATTACATTTTAAAGAGTAGAAAGGAAGTCATAAATGAATGAAAATGATGCGTATTTTATGGACCAAGCTTTAAATGAAGCTAACCATGCTTACGTCATTGGTGAAGTACCGATTGGAGCATTAATCGTTAAGGACGGTCAAATTGTTGGGAAGGGACATAATCTGCGTGAACACACGGAGATTGGAACCGAGCATGCTGAAATCATTGCGATTGAAGAAGCGTGTATCAATTTAAAGAGTTGGCGTTTAAATGATTGTGAGATGTACGTGACGGTTGAGCCTTGTTTAATGTGTGCTGGTGCGATTATTAATACCAGGATTAAAAGATTAGTATATGGAGCAAAAAATGAGAAAGCAGGAGCCGTTGAAAGTCTTTATCATACCCTGAATGATTCAAGACAAAACCATCAGGTTCAAGTTACAAGTGGATTGAAAGCCACCCAATCTGGTAATATGATGAAGAAATTCTTTAAAGATAAACGCAAATCACGGTAATATTCCTAGACATTTGTGGATTTTTCGGTTATGATAATTAATGCCGTAAGGCCCTGAAGCAAGGGCAGACTTACGAACCGTGTCAGGTCCGGAAGGAAGCAGCACTAAGTATCTTTTGCCTTGTGCTTCTCGTTTTTAGAAATTAAACTCCTAGTCGTTTGACTGGGAGATTTTTTTTGGACAAATTGTCGTTTAAAGTTATTAGCATTTCGTCAATTTTCAAGATATAATAATTAATGGTATCAATTTTCAGTGAAAGGAAGCATTTCATGAGTTATCAAGCACTATATCGGACCTGGCGTCCACAAAGATTTGATGAAATTGTCGGGCAGCCGGTTATTACTCAGACTTTAAAAAACGCATTGATAACTAACCAGATTAGTCATGCGTATTTATTTACAGGTCCCCGTGGAACGGGAAAAACTTCCGCCGCTAAAATTTTGGCTAAAGCGGTTAACTGTCCTAATTTAAAGGATGGAGAACCCTGTAATGAGTGTGAAACGTGCTTAGCAATTAATAAGGGTGCGTTTAATGATGTCATTGAAATTGATGCTGCTTCTAATAATGGGGTCGAAGAGATCAGAAATATTCGCGATAAGGCGAAGTATTCCCCAACGGAAGGTAAATATAAAGTTTATATCATTGATGAAGTGCATATGTTGTCGACGGGGGCCTTTAATGCCTTGCTTAAAACACTAGAAGAGCCGCCGGAGCACGTCATTTTCATATTGGCTACCACTGAACCCCAAAAGATTCCTGCTACCATCATTTCACGAACACAACGTTTTGATTTCAAGCGAATCAAGGCTAGTGATATCCTGCAACGAATGGAATACATCCTTTCAAAAAAGGGCATTGAGTACGATGACAAGGCGCTAAAGGTAATCGCTAAAAGTGCTGAGGGTGGAATGCGTGATGCACTTAGTATCCTTGACCAAGCTCTTTCCTACAGTAATGATAAGGTGACATATGAAAGTGCCTTGTCAGTCACTGGCAGTGTCACCAGGGATCGAATTCAGTCGTACTTTGAGGCCGTTTTTAATTCAGACGTTTCGACGGGTTTAAAAATGGTTCAAGAAATTCTTGATGACGGCAAAGATGCTAATCAGTTTATTGAGGACTTAATTGATTATTGTCAGAATATTTTGTTATATCATCAGGATCCAGAAATGGTCCAAAAGAGCGAACTTGGACTTTTAGGCGACAATTTTAAGGCGATTGCTGATAAGGTGGATAGTAATTTAATATATCATTACGTTGAAATTATGAGTGACGTTCAAAATCAAATGCGTTATTCTTCTCATCCCGATGTTTATTTGGATATTTTAACGGTTAAACTGGCAAATCAAAAAGAAAGTGACCCAGATAACGAATCAAAAAGCGATGATAAGGATACGAAAGTTTTAAAAAAGCAACTGTCTGAGCTGCAAAATCAAGTTAGTGAGTTAAAGTCGGAACTGGGCAATGGGTCAACGTCAACTGATGATGATAAGCAACCTAAATCAACTAAATCTAAGCCAATCGCTGATTCCTCTCATTATGATTCCACCAAACAGGTCCGAGTTAATTTGACGAAAGTTTACGATATCCTAGAAAAGGCCACTAGAAAAGATCTGACTACTTATCAGGATATCTGGCAGGAATTACTTCAGTCGTTGTCGGTCACGCAACGAGCCGTGATGCATGTCTCAAACCCAGTTGCTGCGAGTGATAAGGGAGTTGTTGTTGCCTTTGATTATGGCTTTTTGTATCAGAAGGCTGGAACCGATGGTGATTTGATGGATGCACTTCAAAATGGCCTTGATCGTATTTTAGGATTTGTTCCAACGGTTGTGTTTGTACCAAATGATGAATGGCCACAACTTAGAAGTGACTACCTTAAAAATCACCGGTCTCATAATGAAAAAATTCAGTCAACCCCCAAGTCAGAAAAAGCGACTTCTAATACGAACGAAGCTTACGAAAAGCAAGAACAAACTGAAACGACCAAAGATAAAGATAACAATGATTCGGTTAATACTGCCAAGCAGATGTTTGGTGATGATATAATTGATGTTAAAGATGATTAATTAAAAGGAGAATAATTATGAACGGAATGAACATGGGAAAGATGATGCAAAAAGCTCGTAAGATGCAACAACAAATGCAAAATGAACAAGAAGAAATTGAGAAGAGTGAATTCACTGGAAAAGCTCCAGAAGATATAGTGACCGTTACCTTTACTGGTGATCGCAAGATGAAGGATATGAACGTCAAACCAGAGGCCATTGATCCAGATGATCCAGACATGCTCTCAGATCTAGTGATCAGTGCGGTTAACGATGCACTTTCACAGATTGAAAAGACCACTCAAGATAAGATGGGGAAGTATACCAAGGGAATGAATATTCCAGGTATGTAGAAGAAGGGATTTAAATGCAATACCCAGAACCAATTGCTAAGCTAATCGATAGTTACATGCATTTGCCAGGAATTGGCAGAAAGACCGCTACTAGATTGGCGTTTTATACGGTTGATATGAATAAAACCGATGTAAAAAACTTTGCGGATGCCTTAACTTCAACTAAGAATGATTTGCGTTTTTGTTCAATTTGCGGCAATATCACCGAGACCGATCCCTGTGAGATCTGTACCGATGAAAGTCGTGATCAAAGTAAGATTATGGTAGTGGAACAGTCTAAAGATGTGATGACGATGGAAAAAATGAAGGATTATAATGGTCTTTATCACGTTTTACACGGAGTGCTTTCCCCAATTGAGGGGAAGGGTCCTGAAGACATCAATATCAGCTCTTTAATCAAACGACTGCAAAAAAACGAAGAAGTTAAAGAAGTCATCATTGCTACTAATGCCACTCCCGAGGGAGAAGCAACGGCAATGTATTTGGCAAAGTTAATTAAGCCAGCAGGCATTAAAGTTACCAGATTGTCTCATGGACTGTCAGTCGGAAGTGACATCGAATATGCAGATGAGATGACCCTTTCAAAGGCAGTTTCTGGACGCACCGAAATGTGAGGGATGAACGATGTTTTCGTTATTTAGATATAGTTCTATGAAGCAAAATTATGATGACCAATTGCTTGATACCATCAATTTTTTAAAAAATGATTGGGATCAGGCCGTGCAAACTGAACAAGCCGTTTCCGAAACGGACAGTCACTTATTTGCACAAACGATGCTTACAAAGCAAAAATACATGTTTATGTATCGGCAAGCACGAAAACGAAACATTAAAAATGATCGGATTCAACCGTCAGTATATGAAAACTAAACGTAAGCCAGCTAGATCCTAGCTGGCTTTTTAAATAGACAATAAATATAACTTAAAGTACAATGAAAATAGCAAAAATGCTGGGACTGAATCTAATATGACTGGACAATTTATTACATTTGAAGGCACTGATGGTGCTGGAAAAACCACCGTTTTAAATCAGGTGGTTGATAAAATTAAACCAATGCTTAAAGACCAATTGCTAACTACTCGTGAACCAGGTGGGAACCAAGTCTCCGAGCAAATTCGGCAGATAATTTTGAATAAAAACGAGTCAGATATGGATGACCGTTGTGAGGCGCTTTTGTTTGCGGCGGCCAGAAGAGAGCATTTAGTTAAAACTATTTTGCCAGCTTTAAAGTCCGGTCAATTAGTTTTGTGCGACCGCTATCTTGACAGTTCAATTGCGTATCAAGGAGCGGGCCGAGAACTTGGTGAAAGCGCCGTTTTATCAATGAATCAGTTTGCTACTGAGGGTTTAATGCCTGATACCACCATTTATTTTGACGTCCCAGTCGACGTTGGATTAGACCGCATTGCTGAACATCGGAGTGGGGAAGTTAATCGTTTGGATCTTCAAGAACACGATTTTTACGTTCGGGTTCATGAAGCTTATGATGAAATTGCCAAACAGAACCCCAAGCGGGTTATTAAGGTTGATGCTACTAAGCCAATTGAACAAGTAGTAGATCAGGTCATTTCCGTGTTGTATAAGAGAGCAGCTAGATATTTTAACGAAAGTAAATAGGAGGATCAGTTATGAAGTTAATTATTGCAATTGTCCAAGATAAGGATGCAGCCAAATTACAATCTGAATTCATCAAACATAAGATCCAAGCAACCCAATTATCCACTAAAGGTGGATTCTTGAAGGCTAAAAACGTCACTTATTTGATTGGAGCTAAAGATGATAAGGTCGACGAGATTTTGGATATCATTAAAACAACCTGTGAAACTAGAAAACAATACATGACACCACCGGTTAGTTTAGCTGGAAGCATTAGTGAGACGTCTTATCCGGTTGAAGTTCAGGTTGGAGGAGCAACGGTTATGATTTTGCCAATGGAATCATTAAATCGCTTCTAGTTAGTTAATATAATGGTAGAAGAAACTTTAGCTCAGACCATAATTAAACAGGCTACCCAAAAACAAGCTACTTTAACACAACACTTTATGGGCGTTATTTCGGCTCAAGATCTCAGTCACTCGTATCTTTTTTCGGGTTCGGATGGTTTGGGAAAATTAGCGGTTGCAAAGACGATTGCAATGCGTTTGTTTTGTAATAACGTTCAAAATGGCATGCCATGTGGCATCTGTAATGAGTGTGTCCGGATCGCAGAAGACGAACATCCTGATGTGGTGATGATCAAACCCGATGGCAGAAGTATCAAAGTTGATTCAATTCGACATTTAAAACATGAATTTTCTAAAAGTGCGGTTGAAGGAAACAAGAAGGTTTTCATTATTGACGGGGCCGATACGATGACTACTAGTGCTGCTAATAGTCTTTTGAAGTTTATTGAAGAGCCAAATGGGCAAGTTAATTCCTTTTTACTTACCAATGACTATCGAAAGATATTACCAACCATCATATCTAGAACGCAGTTAGTAGAATTTCCAAAAATTAACGAAGATAACTTGATTAAGTACGTAACTGATAGAGGGTTATCGAAAACGTCTAGTAATCTTATTTTAGAATTAACTGAGGACTTATCTTCAATTGATAAAATGCTTGAAGACGGTTGGTTTAACAAGGTTAAAGAGATAGTTGAGCACTGGTTTAATGAATTAGTTAATGATGATTATCGCGCTTTTACGAGCGTTCAAATTAGCTTTATGCCTAATATAACGGGTCGGTTTGAACAACAGATGACTTTAAAAATGATTTATCAAATTTTTAAGGATGTCTTTGATGTCAAGTTTAGGGAATTAAAGCCTGATAGTTTAGGGTTTGGTGATCAGTATTCCCTTTTGAAACAGATGGCTAACCAGTTATCAGATGATCAATTAATTGAAATCATCACAACGTTCTTGAACAGTGCCAAAAAACAAGATCTAAACGTTAGCTTCCAAAATATTTTGGAGGTTATTACCCTGAAATGTTTAGCAGTCATTGAAGGAGGAGCAAAAGTCGATTGAAAGAATCAGATGTTAACGAAGAATTTAATAATTTGGAATCACAATCGGAATTAATGAGTGAAAAAATTGGTGATCTTCGGGATGAAATTGATAAAGTCATCGAGGAAAATTCAGAACTGAAGATTGAAAATGAACATCTTCGAGAGTTAATTTCGGGAAAAGATGGGAAAAACAAAAAGAAGCAGCAACTTTCGATGTCCAAGAAAAACTTGGAAAAATTGTATAACGAAGGATTTCATGTTTGCACACAGTTTTATGGAAAACGGCGTAATAGTAATAGTAGTTGTATGTTTTGTACCGATATCATTTACGGAGAAAGGTAATTCCATTGGATTTATCAGTTCAAAAAAGTTTTGCAGATCATAACAAGGGCAGTTTATATCTGGTTCCTACACCAATTGGTAATCTTGATGATATGACGATTAGAGCCATCAATATTTTAAAAGATGTTGATTTGATTGCTGCTGAAGATACGAGGAATACCCAGAAACTTTTAAATCATTTTGATATTACGACCAAACAAATTAGTTTTCATGAGCATAATACTGAACAACGAGCACCTGAATTAGTTGAAAAATTAATCAATGGGATTTCAATTGCACAAGTCAGTGATGCAGGGATGCCTTCAATTAGTGATCCTGGACGTGAGTTAGTAAAGCAATGCATTGAACATGATATTTCCGTGATAAGCATTCCGGGACCAAACGCTGGCCTTACTAGTTTAATTGCTTCAGGACTTAAACCTCAACCGTTTTTGTTTTATGGATTTTTAAAACGGAAACCCAAAGAGCAGGTTGATGAACTAAAGATTTTAGCACAAGAATATCCGACCTTGATTTTTTATGAAGCTCCTCATCGACTTAAAAAGACGCTCTTAAACATGCAAAAGGTTTTTGGCAATCGGCAGGCAGTGCTTGCAAGAGAGCTCACTAAAAAGTTTGAAGAATACGTTCGTGGTGGTCTTGACGATTTAGTGGAATGGTCCAAACAAAATGAGATTAGAGGAGAGTTTGTCATTCTAGTTTCTGGGAATCCAGACGGGTTTAAACTTCATGAAGAGAAGCAAAATGAAGCTCAATTATCGGTTTACGAGCAGGTTGATCAATTAATTAGTAACGGTGAAAAGCCCAATGGCGCGATTAAGCAAGTCGCTAAGCAAAATGGGTTAGTCCGTCAGGATGTTTATAATCAATACCACCACATAGAATAAGATAAGAGGAATTAAGATGACTGGAGATATTTTTTCTGAAGACCATGTAGTTGAGTACTATGAAACCAATTTACTGGGTAACATTACTCTTTCAATGTTAATTGACGTGATCATTATGATTTCACAGGACCAAGCAAAAGCACTCGGTGTAAGTACCAGACATGTGATTGAACATGGCGTAACTTGGGTTGTTGTTCAAACCGACATGGATATTACGCGTCTTCCTAAAGTTCATGAAAAAATTCAGGTTCAAACGAGGGGAACTTCATACACTAAGTACTTTGCGTACCGTGAATTCTGGGTTAGAGACGTTAACGGGAATGAATTAGTTCATGTTGGCAGTTTGTGGGTCATGATGGACATTAAATCCAGAAAAATGGTTCGATTAGAGGAAGATATGATTACTCCCTATCACTGTGATCGAGTAAGAAGGATTCAACGGTTAAGAAAGATTCCTCAAATTCATGATGAACAAAATCTTATGAAGACTGAGTATCACGTTCGTTTTACTGACATTGATTGGAATTCTCATGTCAATAATGCCAAATACATTGGATGGATGGTTGATGATTTATCCTATGATTTTTTGGCAACTCACGTTCCAAAGCAAGTAAGTATTAAGTATGAAGATGAAGTTACATATGGTGATCCGGTCGTAAGTCGAAGCAAACTCATTAAGACCGGTGATCAAATTCAATCGATCCACGATATTTCGGTCAACGATGATACTAAATCGATTGCCGAAATTAAATGGAAGAAGCTGAATAAAGAAGGAAGTAAATAACATGCACGTTTTAGCAGTTGATACCTCTAATCAACCATTAACTGTGGCAGTTTTAAAAGACGAACAGGTGCTAGCAACAACCACGATGACAACGCATAGAAAACATGCTGAATACTTAATGCCGGTGGTTGAAAAGTTGGTTAAGTATGCCAATTTAACTCCACAAGATCTGGATCGGGTAGTCGTAAGTAATGGTCCTGGTTCATACACTGGGATTAGAATTGCCACCACGGTTGGAAAAGTTTTGGCCGATACATTGAATATTGATTTGGTTGGCATTTCAAGTCTCATGGCGCTTGTTTTAAACGTGCAAAAACACGACCAGTTGGTAGTGCCATTATTTGATGGTAGAAACGATAATTTGTTTACTGGTCTGTACCGTACTTCCGATCGTGGTCCCGAGTCGGTAATTAAAGATCAACACGTTAATTTTTATAAGTGGATGACCGAACTGGACAAGTTTGATGAGCCCATCGTATTCGTTGGAAGTGATGTTGCTCATTTTTCCGAGCGCTTAAAACAACATTTCGGGAAAGATTTTAAATATATGACTGGAATTGATAACCTGCCACAGGCAGCTAAAATTGGTATCTATGGGGAAAAGCAAGAACCAGTTGCTGATGTTAACAATTTTAATCCCAATTATCTTCGTTTAACCAAAGCACAAGCAGACTGGCAAAAGTTAAACCCGGGGAGGGAAAACGAGTCTTATGTTGAAGAAAATTGAGGCATGGTTAAAAAAGAACGTTAAAAAAAAGGAAGAAGCCAAAATTCAGCGTGGACTTCAGATTAAAAATCACATTGTTGATGTGAATGGAGTCGATTACTATTTTGGCAAGGGTTCTATTACTGACATCCCTGACATTGTGAATGTTGAAGAAGAGGTTTACGACAAAAAGGCAGCTTGGGATCGAGAACGTTTCCTAAATGATCTAAAAAAGCACAAAAACAGTTTATACTTGGTAATTAGGAAAGCCGACGAATTGATTGCTTTTGTCGGTTGTTCGATTTCTCGTGATAGTAAGAATTGTCACGTTGAAAATATTGCGGTGTTACCCAAATTCCAAAATCGCGGATTGGGATATTTTTTGCTTACCATGATTATCAGAAGAGCCCGACTGATGAGACTTAAAAGTGTTTCAATCGAAATTCGATTAGGAAATATTAAAGCTCAAGATTTGAATCGGGATCTTGGGTTTGTTCAGGTTGGAATTGATCCAGATTACTATAATGATGGTGAAGATGCTGTGGTAATGAAACTGGATTTATCCAAGCAAAAAGTGGCACCAAATAATTTTGGAAGATAATTAGAGACGGGTGAGTATTAATGCAAGATAATAGTGTGATCTTGGCGTTTGAGAGTAGTTGTGATGAAACAAGTGTTGCTGTTATCAAGGATGGTAAAGAAATTTTATCAAACGTTGTTGCAACTCAGATTAAAAGTCATCAGCGATTTGGTGGTGTGGTACCAGAAGTGGCTAGTCGTCATCATATTGAAGAGATTACCATTTGTATAAATGATGCTTTGAAACGTGCAAACGTCACATACGATGATTTAACGGCAGTAGCTGTGACCTATGGCCCAGGATTGGTTGGTGCACTTTTGATTGGAGTCACCGCTGCCAAAGTGGTAGCTTGGGCTCATCATCTACCCCTTATTCCAATTAATCACATTGCAGGACATATTTATGCTACTAACTTTATTAAGCCAATTGAGTTTCCAGCAATGGCACTTGTGGTATCTGGTGGTCATACGGAGCTTGTTTTTATGCCTGAAGAAGGTAGGTTTGAGATCATCGGTGAGACTAGAGACGATGCCGCGGGTGAAGCGTTTGACAAAATTGGGAGAGTTTTAGGAATTAATTATCCAGCTGGTCCAACCGTTGACAAAATGGCTCAAAAGGGAAAGGATACTTTTAATTTTCCACGCGCGATGGAATCAGATGGTAATTATGATTTTAGTTTTAGCGGACTTAAAAGTGCTTTTATCAATACCGTTCACCATGCCGATCAGATTGGAAAGACTCTAAATAAGAACGATTTAGCTGCTAGTTTTGAAGCTGCCGTAGTGGACGTTTTGGCAAAAAAATCACAAAGTGCGCTTGAAAATTATCCTGTAAAAGAGTTTATTTTAGCTGGCGGAGTTGCCGCGAATAAGGGCATTAGAAATCGACTAGATGCAATTGCTAGTAAGGAAAATGTGGAATTTGTCAAGGCTCCGCTTAAGTTGTGTGGAGATAATGCAGCCATGATAGGAGCTGCTGCAGCGGCAATGCAGCACCATCAGGAAAAAGGAAAAGCTTCACTAAATGCTGATCCAGGATTAGAATTTGAGTGGGCTCAAAATGAAAAATAAATCGTTAACAACAAATTATTAAATTAATTTATCCTGCCCTGTGGGGCTTTTCAGCTGATTTCATTTTTATATTATTTCACAAACAATTTCTTTATGTTAGAATTAATTTTGTGACTTATTAATCTCGACAATAATAATAGGAGATTTGAAAATGGCTGAGACAAAAATTCCACGTGCAACCGCGAAACGATTGCCGCTTTACTATCGTTATTTAAATATTTTACATGACGGTGGAAAGAAACGAATATCATCAAATGAATTGGCCGACGCAATTCAAGTGGATTCTGCTACAATTCGTCGTGACTTTTCATATTTTGGTGCCCTTGGTAAGCGAGGTTATGGATATGACGTAGACAGTTTACTAGAATTTTTCAAGAAGATCTTGAACCAAGATCAATTAACCAATGTAGCATTGATTGGTGTTGGTAACTTGGGTCATGCCCTTTTGAATTTTAACTTCCACATGGATAGTAATATTAGAATTTCCGCTGCTTTTGACGTTAATCCTAAAAATGTTAATACCATTCAAGGTGGGGTTCCAATTTACCCAATGGATCAATTGGTAAAACAGCTTAAAGATCAACAAATCAGTGTTGTGATTCTCACAGTTCCTGGTAAAGTTGCTCAACAAGTTGCTGATCAAGTTGCCAAAGCGGGTGTAAAAGGAATTTTAAACTTCACATCAGTCCGATTATCGGTTCCAAAGGAAATTAGAGTTCATAATGTTGATTTGACTAATGAACTGCAAACATTGATCTATTTTATTGATCACTATGATAAAGATTAAGCATCCAAGTTTGGATGCTTTTTTATTTTTATCGGGCAAAGTTCTTGCATTAGTTGTGAAAACATAATATATTAAGAATGTAAGTTAGCACTTGATAAGTGCAAGTGCTAAAATTTAATAAAGATATTTATTGGAGGGATTAACGTGTTAGAACCATTAGGAGATCGCGTAATTGTCGAAGTGCAAGAACCAGAAGAAAAAAACGTCGGTGGAATTGTTTTAGCAAATAACGCTAAAGAAAAACCACAGATGGGTAAAGTTGTCGCTGTAGGCGAGGGTCGAGTTCTTGATAACGGACAAAAAGTTGCCCCTTCTGTTAAAGAAGACGACATGGTCATGTTTGATAAGTATGCAGGGACAAAGGTTGAATATGATGGTACTCCATACCTTGTAATGCACGAAAAAGATTTACTTGCAATCGTTAAATAATAAAAATAAATTAATTAATATGAGGTGATAATAATGGCTAAAGAAATTAAGTTTTCTGAAAATGCTAGAAATTCGATGTTAAATGGTGTTGACAAATTAGCTGACACTGTAAAAACAACTATGGGTCCAAAGGGACGTAACGTTGTTCTAGAAGAAAAAGCTGGAGATCCAACAATCACAAATGATGGTGTTACCATTGCTAAAGCAATTGATCTTCCAGATCACTTTGAAAATATGGGTGCTAAGTTAGTATCTGAAGTTGCTTCTAAAACCAATGATGTTGCCGGTGATGGTACTACTACTGCTACTGTTCTTGCCCAAGCAATCGTTAAAGAGGGTATGAAGAACGTTACCGCTGGTGCTAATCCCGTTGGAGTTCGTCAAGGAATCGAAAAGGCTACTAGAACAGCCGTTGACAGTCTTCACAAGATGAGTCACCAAGTAACTAGCAAGGAAGATATCGCTCAAATTGCTTCAATCTCATCAGCTAACGAAAAGGTTGGTAATTTGATTGCCGATGCAATGGAAAAAGTTGGTAATGATGGTGTTATTACGATTGAAGAATCACGTGGTGTTGACACTAGTTTAGACGTTGTTGAAGGTATGGAATTTGATCGTGGATACATGTCACAATACATGGTTACCGACCAAGAAAAAATGGAAGCTAACCTAGATAATCCCTACATTTTAATTACTGACAAGAAAATCACTAATATCCAAGACATTTTGCCATTACTTCAATCAGTCGTACAACAAGGTCGTTCACTCTTGATCATTGCTGATGATATTGGTGGAGAAGCTCTTCCAACCTTAGTTTTGAACAAGATGCGTGGAACCTTTAATGTTGTAGCTGTTAAGGCTCCCGGCTTTGGTGATCGTCGTAAAGAACAACTCCAAGACATCGCTACTTTGACTGGTGGTACTGTAATTACTTCTGATCTTGGATTAGATCTAAAAGACACTACCATTGATCAGTTAGGTCAAGCTAATAAGGTTAACGTTACTAAAGACAGCACAACTATCGTTGAAGGTAAGGGTAGCAAAGAAGCTATCGACAAACGAATTGATGAAATCAAACAACAAATTGATGCCACTGATTCTGACTTTGACCGTGATAAGTTGAAGGAACGTTTAGCTAAGTTGGCTGGTGGAGTTGCTGTTATCAAAGTTGGTGCAGCCACTGAAACTGAACTTAAAGAACGTAAGTACCGAATTGAAGATGCTTTGAATGCTACTAGAGCCGCTGTTGAGGAAGGATTTGTTCCCGGTGGTGGTACAGCCTTTATCAACATCTTGAATGACGTTGATAAAATCCCTGCTGAAGGTGATGAAGCAACTGGAGTTAACATTGTTGTTAAAGCCCTAGAAGCGCCAGTAAGACAAATTGCTGAAAATGCTGGGATTGACGGTTCAGTTATTGTTGATCATTTGAAAGACGAAAAACCAGGCATTGGTTACAATGCATTGACTGGCAAGTACGAAGACATGATCAAGGCTGGTGTCGTTGACCCAACTAAGGTAAGCCGTTCAGCTCTTCAAAACGCTGCATCTGTTTCAGCTCTTCTATTAACTACTGAAGCCGTTGTTGCCGAACAACCAAAAAATGATAATGATCAACCAGCTGCTCCACAACAACCTGGAATGGGTGGAATGATGTAATTTAAGTTTTAACCAAAAAGAGTCCGAATGGACTCTTTTTTATTTCCAATTATGATGAATTATCTACTTTAATGTAGTACAATTGCATTTGACTTTAAAATTACGGTTTTACTAGGTTAAATATGACATATTAAAGGAGTATGGATTAAATGTGGCGGTATTTAAAAAGATTAATTATTGGACGTCCGCTTAAGACAACGGAAGGCTCTGGTCAATCTCTCACTAAGTTCAAAGGTTTAGCATTGTTATCATCTGATGCCTTATCATCAGTTGCTTATGGTACTGAACAGATCACTGCCGTTTTGATTACCTTATCGACCGCGGCATTAATGTATCAAATGTGGGTCGCACTACTAGTGTTGGTTCTGTTAGCCGCAATCACATTATCTTATCGACAGATTATTTATGCTTATCCATCTGGTGGAGGTGCCTACGTTGTTGCCCGAACCAATTGGGGTGACACTGCTGGTTTAGTTGCTGGTGGGTCCCTATTAGTTGATTATATGTTAACGGTTGCCGTTTCAACGACTTCTGGGACTGAAGCAATTACTTCTGCCATCCCTGCGCTATATAATTATCAGGTTCCGATCGCAATCTTAATTGTAATATTTATCATGATTTTGAATCTTCGTGGAATGCATGATTCAGCTTCATTCCTAGTTATTCCAGTGTACCTATTTATTGTGATGATTATCATTTTAATCATTGTTGGTGCTTATAATATTTTAACTAATAAAATTACTTATCATGCGTATGCTCCACTGAATATCTCAGTTAAGGGAATGACCTTGGTATTATTCTTTAAGGCATTCTCATCTGGTTCAGCATCGTTAACTGGAGTTGAAGCCATTAGTAATGCGGTTCCAAACTTTAAACAACCAAAACGAAAGAACGCTGCCAATACATTAGGTATCATGGCCATTATTTTAGGAATCTTCTTTGCTGGGATTACCTTTCTAAGTTACTACATGGGAGTTATTCCTAACGCTAAGGATACTGTCTTATCACAGATTGGTACCAATGTCTTTGGTCACGGAATCATGTACTACTTACTTCAGCTTGCAACTGCCTTGATTTTAGCTGTTGCTGCTAACACTGGTTTCTCTGCCTTTCCAATTTTGGCCTACAACATGGCTAAAGATAAATATTTGCCACATGCCTACCTGGATAAGGGTGACCGACTAGGTTATTCAAATGGAATTATTTCGTTAGCTTTAGGTGCGATTGTTTTAATTGTCCTCTTTAAAGGTAAAACTAATCTCTTAATTCCACTCTATGCTGTTGGTGTGTTTGTTCCATTTACGTTGTCTCAATCTGGAATGATTGTTCACTGGTTCAGAAATAAAGATGGCTTGTGGCCGGTGAAGGCTGTCATTAATTTTATTGGAGCGTTCATCTCAGTGATGTTAGTCTTCTTCCTGTTTGCACTTCATTTTGCAAACGTTTGGCCATATCTCATTATCATGCCGTTGCTCCTTTTGATGTTTTACAAAATTCATCTTCACTATCAGCGAATTGCTGAGCAGCTGCGTATTTCAACTGATCCTAATTATGAGAATCATACCTATGCTGGTTCAACGGTAATCGTGTTAGTGGGAAATGTTACCCAAGTTACTAGACAAGCAATTAACTATGCGAGATCGATTGGTGACAATGTCATTGCCATGCACGTTTCGTTTGCCGATAATCCGCAAAAAGAAGAGAAAATTTCAACGAAGTTTAAAGAAGAGTATCCAGACATTCGATTTGTCGATATTCATACCTCGTATCGTTCGGTTGTCGATCCGGTGCTTCGTTTCTGTGATGTTATTGCGAAACAGGATGAGGATCGTAATTATACTACGACGGTTCTGGTTCCTCAGTTTGTACCAAAACACTACTGGCAACAAGTCCTTCATAATCAGACTGCTGTTCGATTAAGAAGTGCCTTGAATTCACGTCAGGACATCATTGTATCGACGTATAACTATCATTTAAGTGAATAATAGAACAAAAAGCTAGGCTATGTTAAACATAGCCTAGCTTTTTTGATTTGGATTTAAAGGTGCACAATATGAGCAAATAGTGGGACGATGATATCAACGACCACCGAAATAATGACCACCGCAATCGCAGCCATGGAGCCCTGAACTTCACCAAGTTCAAGGGCTTTAGCTGATCCAAGGGTGTGTCCTGCTGTTCCAAGCCCCAATCCAATTCCGATGGGGTTCTTCAATCTGAATATTTTAATGATCCAGTCGCCAAGTGCGTAAATAATAACAGCGTTTAAAATACATGCCATAGCGGTAATTGCTGGCACACCGTTAATGCCTTGGGCGATTGGCATTGCAACTGCGGTAGTGGCAGCCTGCGGAAGCATGGAAGCGATTTCCGACTTGTTTAATCCAATTAACTTGGAGACAAAGTACATGATGATTACCGAAATGGTTAAACCGATTATTAGTGATAACAAAATTTCAAACCAGTACTTTTTCACGATGTCGTTTCGCTTGAAGAGTGGGACTGCGAAAGCAATCGTGGTAGGGAAGAGGAACCAAAAAATAATATCACCACCTGGCTTATACAAGTTGGTGTAAATCCAGGTAATGTTAATCCCCGTTGCTTTGCTCATTAACCAGAGAACAAAGATCCCGAGCACCATTCCAACAAATAATGGTTGAAAAAGAAAAAAGCCGTTAAATTTTTTAAATAGAAATGATCCAATCAGATAGACCACCAATGATAGAGCAATTCCAAACATTGGATTGCCTAAAAATTTTAATAGTTCCGTTTGCATATTTGGTTACTCCTTATCGATATCTTGTTTTTTGCCAAAAATTTTATTGCGGGCCCATATCAAAAAAGTAGCAACTAAAGCCACCGACACCAACATGACAACTGTCGAGATAATGATCATAATCACTAGTTTGACGCCAGAATGTTTCATAATGTCGAGGGAGGCCGCTAATTGAATTCCAGAAGGGACAAAAAGGAATCCTAGGATTCCAATAAAAAATGATCCGACCTTTTCGACCTGTTCTGGTTTAATGACTTTAAAGGTCAATAACAAATATAATATCACCAACCCAATTACTGGGGTTGGAACTGGAAAGTTGGCTGGAAAGAGTGCTGAGATTAGACTTGAGACGAATAAAATGACCCCAAAGATACCGAGTTGAGTTAACAATGGAGCATCTTTTTGAGATTTTTCTTCTTTATTTTGCATGTTTGACTCCTTTCAAAAGTATGTGATTGATTTAGCTATTTCTATATTTAATATAATATATGAAATGAACTAAAAAACAAACCAAAATTTTAATTGTTATCATTAGATTTAATTATCATTAAATTAAATAAAGGGAAGCTTGTGTTTGTTATTTTCCGTTTGTATAATTGAATATAAACTTAATCGTGGAAGGCCATACTTAATTGAAATTTGAAATATTCGTCTATTTGTTTGCAACGATGATAATGTCGGCGGTTTTAACCCCTTTTATCAGAATTTTAGCATTCAAAATTGGCGCCATTGATAAACCGAATAAAAGACGTGTAAATAAAATTCCAATGCCAACGTTGGGTGGTCTGGCAATTTTTATTGCTTATACCATTACGACTTGCGTTTTTTTGCGGAACCAAATTCCATCTAGTAAGTTGTGGGGAATTCTGGGCGGAGAAATTATTATCATTATGACGGGGGTCATTGATGATATTTTTGAATTGAAGCCACGGCAAAAGGTGATTGGGATCTCGCTAGCAGCACTATGGGTATACATTTTTGCGGGCATTCAGATGAGCTCCATTACGCTCCCATTCTTTGGTGATGTTAGTCTGGGATGGTTAAGTCTACCAATTACCTGGATATGGATTCTCGGGATTACGAACTCAATTAATTTAATCGATGGACTGGATGGACTAGCGACGGGGATTGCCATTATTGCTCTGACTACCATGGGAATCATCGGGTTATTCTTTTTAAACGTCGGTAACGTTTACGTGTCAATCATGATTTTTACCTTTGCCGCTTCCTGTTTGGGCTTTTTACCGTATAATTTTTTCCCAGCTCGAATCTATCTAGGTGATACCGGATCCCTATTAATTGGCTTTATGATCTCGGTCTTTTCTTTACAAGGTCTTAAAAATGCCACCTTCATATCGGTCATTATTCCCGTTGTGATTTTGGGAGTCCCAATCTCGGATACCGCTTATGCAATTTTACGGCGGATTTTGAACAAGCAACCCATCTCTCACGCTGATAAGCACCATTTACATCATCGGTTGATGCAGATTGGTTTGACCCACCGGCAAACGGTTTTGGTGATTTACGGAATTGCGTTAATTTTCGCTTTCATCTCTTTACTCTATCCATTGTCCAGTTTCTGGGGATCAGTGTTGTTGACGGTTGCCACTTTGATTGGGATTGAGCTTTTTGTGGAAGCCATTGGATTAGTCGGAAAGAACCGGCAACCCTTGCTTAATTTGATTAAACGCGTTGTGACTGGAACAACCAGTAAGGCTAATCACGAAACCGAAATCACTAAAACCAAGGCAAAGCATAAAACCAAATCAAACAAAAAAGAGTAGTTCATTGAAGGTGAACTACTCTTTTTAGACTAAACTGGACTCTCAAAATAAGCTTCCTTACCAATCTTGAATTGAACGTCTCCTGCAAGCAAATTGTTGATTTTTGTTTTGAAGTCATCAATCACATGATTTGAAATGGCGGTGCTTACCCGAACACTGGTGTCATATTCAACGTTAGTAATTGGTAGATTATTTTGTTTAAGAAAATATTGGAGTTTATCATTTAACTTATAGGATACTGAAATAGTAAGTGCAGTTTTAAGCGTCATTTTGCTGATTCCAACCCTTTCAATCACATCCGATGCCGAGTTACTATATGCTCGGATTAGGCCACCAGCACCTAGTTTGATGCCACCAAAGTACCTTGTTACTACGATTACTGTGTCGTGAAGTTCCATATTTTTAATGGCATCCAGGATTGGAATCCCGGCAGTCCCACTGGGTTCGCCGTTGTCACTTTCACGCTGGACACCATCATTTGGGCCAATGACATAGGCGAAACAATTGTGGTTGGCCTTTTTATTTTGATTTTTGATACTGGCGATGAATGCTTGAGCACTCGCTTCGTCCGTGACACGAGATACGGAAGCAATAAACTTTGATTTTTTGATAATAATTTCATTTTGACCAACTTGTTTAATGGTTAAAAAAGAATTTTGCATTAAATTATTCCTGTTCTTCGTATTTAAAAATGGAGGCGGATAGTTAATGATCAAAGATCAAAAAGAACTAATGGGAAGACTTACGCCAAGCACTTTGATTGATCCGATACTTTTAAGTGATCCACTTCTTAATTTTGAATTAGCGGTAACGGTTAATCAAACTACTATTCATTGTAACCGATGTGGATTCAATTGTGAAAAATCAAAATGTGAACTTCCCAATCATATTTTTTACTGCCCCAATTGCATCGAAATGGGGCGAATTGATTCGTCGATGAAACTGGTTAGTGTCCTAGAAACAAATCGTTTTGTGGTTCCAAGTAATGTTTTGACTTGGGATGGGACGCTAACTGTAAATCAAAAAGACTGTGCGTTAAGGATGATTGAATCAGTAAAACATCACCGTGATCATCTACTGTGGGCGGTTACTGGGGCTGGTAAGACCGAGATGCTTTTTCCGGTATTAACATGGGCAATTAAACGTAAATTTCGAATTGCCATTGCTTCTCCCAGAGTTGACGTGTGTTCGGAACTTTATCCGCGTCTTAAAGCGGCTTTTTCTAACCTTGATATGGTTTTATTACATGGTAAAAGTAAGGATGATTACCGATATTGTCAACTAACTGTCTGTACTACCCACCAACTCATGCGTTTCTTTCATGCTTTTGATTTATTGATTATTGATGAAGTTGATGCGTTTCCATTCGTTAACAACGTTAACCTGGAGTTTGCCGTAAAGCATGCCTTAAAGACTACGGGACAAAGAATCATGTTAAGTGCCACTCCAAGTAAACGACTGAGAACCCAAATCACGCGTGGAAATGGAGATATGAGTTATTTGCCAATCAGGTTTCATGGTCATTTGTTGCCCGTGATTAAAGTTCACTTGTCAAGAAAATGGCGGATGCAATTATCAAAGGGAAGGTTACCCCATCAATTAATTAAAATGTGTCAGCGTAACGTTGCAATTGGAAGAAGATTTTTATTGTTTGTTCCTAAGATTAAAGATTTACCGGTGGTTGATCGGATTTTAAGCAAACAAATCCGTGGTCCAAAGGTATGGGAATGTGTTTATTTTGCTGACAAGAAACGAATGGAAAAGGTTCAAGCCATGCGTAACCAGCAAGTGTTATTTTTGGTTACTACGACCATCTTAGAACGAGGAGTAACGTTTCCAGATATTGATGTAATGGTACTGGGGGCTGACGATGAGGTCTTTTCTACGTCGTCATTAGTTCAGATGGCAGGAAGAGTGGGTCGAAAAAGGACCAGACCGACCGGTAACGTTGATTTTTTTGTGGGCAGTTTTTCAAGACGAATTACTAGCGCCCAAAATGAGATTAAGGCTATGAATCGCAGAGGGATGAAATTAAAAAGTCATGAATAAATGTTTATGGTGTAATCAAATTATTAGAAGTGATGTGAGGATTTCCTTTATTTTAAGTTTTCGTTCCTTTGTCCCGCCAATTATGTGTGATGAATGTCAAAAACTTTTTTGTCCCATTGATTTAAAAACGGCGTGTCCAGATTGTGGCAAGCAGCAAGTGAAATTAGAGTTGTGTGATGATTGTAAAATTTGGGAAGATCAATCTGGTCCCAAATTAATTAACCACGCGTTGTTTCCATACGATGAAGTGAGTAATTATATGGCTCGGTACAAGTTTCAGGGTGATTATCGGTTAAGGCGATTATTTCAAAGTCAGTTTCAGTCTTTTATATTTGAACATAACGACGGCGGTATGATTGTTCCCATCCCGATTAGTAAGAAAACGTTTGAGGTGCGAAAGTTTAATCAGGTTGAGGGGTGGTTAGCTGGTGTGAAATATCAAAAGGTCTTAGGAGCGGTGTCAAAAAAGGGCTTACCCCAGTCTAAAAAAGATAAATTTGATAGGATGCATTTAAAACAACCATTTTACGTTGAGCCGGAGTGGTCGACTAACAACCTACGTGGGAGAAAGGTTTGTTTGATTGATGATGTGTATACGACTGGAACCACCCTGCACTTAGCGGCCAAACTGTTATATTCGTATGGGGTTAAGAAAGTCTCAAGTATTACCCTTGCACGTTAGTATTGATTGTTATTTAATCGATTAGAATTTATAATAGTTATAAGAGATTCGTTTGAAGACAATGATACTAAGCATAGGAGAGATTAAAATGCTTGAAACTAAATTAAGAGGTGATGATGTTGAAATCACCAGTGATCTCCGTGATTACATTAATCATCACGTCAAAACAATTGATAAACGTTTTGATGTAAACGTGAAAGGGACTGCTCATGTTGATCTTATGAACTATTCTAACGAACGAATCAAAGCTGAAATCACTATTATCCTACCGAACTTTTTACTGCGAGGTGAGGGCAACTCTGATGATATTCACAAAAGCATTGATATCGCGATTCACGATATCCAGCAACAGATCGATAAATATGGCTCAAAGGTAAATGAAGAATTAACTGAGCATAAGTTATCCCACGTGTTTAATGATCCCAATAAACGATTAGCCGAATCTAAGATCGTTAGGAAAAAGCGGATTCCTTTACAGAAGATGACTTCGGAAGATGCCATTATTCAGATGAATTTGATTGGGCATGATTTTTTTGTCTATGTTGATGTCACCGATGGCACCACTGACATTGTTTATCGAAGACATGATGGAGACTATGGACTAATTAAAACCGATCGTTAAAAAAACAGAAATATGATATTTCTGTTTTTTTGTGATGAATTTTTAATTGATTTGATAAAATGTTAGAATAAGAAAATAGACTGAGAATTCGAGAAACAAAAACGGTTTAGACACTAGAGGAGAAATCAATCAATGGCAACAAACCTTTTAAAGAAATGGGTTGAAAGCGACAAAAGCGAACTGAAACGATTAGGAAAGCTCGCCGATAAGGTCAGCTCATACTCAGAACAATATCGAAAATTAAGTGATAAGGAATTACAAGCTAAAACTCCAGAATTTCAAAAGCGTTATCAAAATGGTGAAAGCTTAGATGACATGTTACCTGAGGCTTTTGCGGTTGCCCGTGAAGGTGCCAGACGAGTGCTCGGACTAAATCCATTTCGAGTCCAGATTATGGGTGGAATTGTCCTTCATGAGGGTAATATTGCTGAGATGAAGACTGGTGAAGGGAAAACGTTAACGGCTACAATGCCCGTCTACCTGAATGCTTTATCAGGAAAAGGTGTTCATGTCGTTACGGTTAATGAATACCTATCACAACGTGATGCCACTCAAATGGGCCAGTTATACAATTGGCTGGGCTTAACGGTCGGGGTGAACTCGGCTGATAAGAATCCGGAAGAAAAACGAGCTGCCTATGATAGCGACATCACTTATTCAACTAATAGTGAGATTGGATTTGATTATTTAAGGGATAACATGGTGGTTTATAAAGAAGATCGGGTTCAACGCCCACTTAATTTTGCCATCGTCGACGAAGTTGATTCGATCTTAATCGATGAAGCCAGAACCCCATTGATCATTTCTGGTGAAGCTCGTGGGTCAAACAAGCTTTACATGCAGGCCGATAAATTTGCTAAGACACTAAATCCTAAAACGGATTTTAAAGTTGATTTAGAGACTAAAACGGTCTCTTTGAAGGATGTTGGAATTGAAAAAGCTGAAAAGTACTTCAATTTAAATAACCTTTACGATACGGAAAACACTGCTTTAACCCACCATTTGGATCAGGCTTTACGTGCCAATTACGTGATGGAAAAGGATAAAGATTACGTTGTCTCAAAAGACGAGGTTTTAATCGTTGATTCCTTTACCGGAAGAATCATGGAAGGTCGTCGTTTTTCAGATGGGCTTCACCAAGCACTTGAGGCTAAAGAGGGTGTTACCATCCAAGAAGAAAGCAAGACGATGGCTAACATCACCTATCAAAACCTATTTAGACAGTACAGTAAGTTAGCTGGAATGACTGGTACCGCTAAGACAGAACAGGATGAGTTTCGAGAAATTTACAACATGGATGTCATTGCGGTTCCAACCAATAAACCGGTTGTTAGAATTGATGAGCCAGATGTTTTGTATCCAAGTTTGGAATCAAAATTTGACGCCGTTATTGCCAAAATTAAAGATTTACACAAACGGGGACAACCAATCCTGATTGGTACGGTTGCGGTTGAAACTTCTGAATATCTTTCAGAGCGACTTGATGAAGAAAAAATTCCTCACGTAGTTTTGAATGCAAAAAATCATGCCAAAGAAGCTGACATTGTTGCTAACGCCGGTCAAAAGGGAGCTGTTACCATTGCAACCAACATGGCCGGTCGTGGAACTGATATTAAGCTTGGACCTGGAGTGGTCAAATTAGGTGGATTAGCGGTTATCGGGACCGAACGACACGAGTCACGAAGAATTGATAATCAATTACGTGGACGTTCTGGAAGACAAGGTGATCCTGGTTATTCCCAATTCTATCTTTCACTTGAAGATGATTTGATGCGTCGATTTGGGTCTGATAAGGTTAAAAGCATTCTCGATTCGATGAAAGTTGAGGGCGATGATGCGGTTATCCGGAGTCACATGATCACGAAGCAGGTCGAATCGGCTCAAAAACGAGTTGAAGGTAATAACTATGATTCACGTAAAAACGTGTTAAAGTACGATGATGTGATGCGTCAACAACGTGATGTAATCTATGGCGAGCGTAGTAAGGTGATTGACGAAAATAAGTCACTTAAGTGGGTTATTATGCCAATGATCAAACGAACGGTTAATCGAATTGTCAACTTGCACACTCAGGGAGATCAAAAGAAATGGGATCTCCAAACCATCCTTGATTTTGCGATTAATTCATTAGTTAGTCCCGATCAAATCAGCATTGATGACTTGAAAGGAAAATCAAGTGATGAAATTAAGGCATACTTGATGGGACTCGTTGATACTGAGTATGATAAGAAAGAAAAAGAGCTCCAGGATCCCGAACAGATGCTTGAATTTGAAAAAGTGGTTGTGCTTAGGGTGGTTGATTCACACTGGACTGACCACATCGATTCAATGGACCAATTACGAGAGTCAATCGGTCTTCGTGGTTATGGTCAATTAAACCCATTAGTTGAGTATCAACGTGAAGGATTTAGAATGTTTGAAGAAATGGTCTCTGATATTGACTACGATGTCACTAGGTTGTTTATGAAAGCTGAGATCAGACAAAATATGGAAAGATAGTTTAAGAACGGAGGACTTTTGGTCTCCGTTTTTTCATCTTCAGGAGTATGAAATGGAATTAAGTGAAGCACGTGGACAGATCGAAAAGATTAAAAAAGCCGTAGCTGGCTTTAGGGGGTCACTTTGACCTGGATCAACTAAGTGAAAATATTTCGGTTAATGAGGCTAAAATGGCTGAACCGGGATTTTGGGATGACCAGAGAAAAGCCCAGAAATTAATTGATGAGAACAATCGATTAAAATTAAAATATGATAATTTTAATTCACTGGCTAAAAAGGTGGAAGATTTAAAGGTTAATCTCGAACTCCTTGAAGAAGTTAGTGATGATGATTTAAAGAAAGAGTTCGATGACGAATTAGCCAAGACCCAAAAGGAACTTAGTAGTTATCAGCTGAGTTTACTTTTGAATGGGAAATACGATGAAAATAATGCAATTGTTGAGATCCATCCTGGAGCTGGTGGAACTGAATCACAAGACTGGGGGTCCATGTTATTTCGGATGTATCAACGATGGGCCGAACAAAACGGCTTTTCGGTTTCAGTCGAAGACTATCAACCAGGTGACGTTGCTGGGATCAACAGTGTGACATTTTTAGTATCTGGAACCAACGCCTATGGTTACCTGAAATCAGAAAAAGGCGTTCACCGGTTAGTGCGGATCTCACCCTTCGATTCAGCAGGGCGGCGTCATACGTCGTTTGCCTCTGTTGATGTTATGCCAGAGCTTGATGAAACTGTGAACGTTGACATTAACCCAGAAGATCTCCGGATTGATGTTTTTCGGTCAAGTGGGGCTGGTGGTCAGCATATTAATAAAACCTCTTCAGCGGTTCGAATTACCCACTTACCAACTGGAATTGTCACCTCAAGTCAGGCCCAACGTTCACAATTACAGAATAGAGTTACAGCGATGAATATGTTAAAATCAAAGTTGTACGAACGTGAACAAGAGAAAAAAGAAGAAGAGAAAGCCAAGATTGAGGGTAAGCAGCTTGATATTGGTTGGGGTTCACAAATTCGTTCTTATGTTTTTCATCCCTATACAATGGTTAAGGATCATCGGACCAATTATGAGACTGGTAATGGTCAAGCAGTGATGGATGGTGATTTGAATCCATTCATTAACGCGTATTTGCAGTGGAATTTAAAACAGAAGAACCCAAAATAACGGAAAAGGAAGTTCATTATGTCAGTTGCGACTAATATTTTGTTTTTTGTCTTTATGCCAGCTTTTTGGTTTGCACTTATTCGCGTTTTCTTCGTTTACAATCGAAGAGTAAATCGAGAACGACGCTTATTTGAAAGTGCTGTTAACCCTAAATTTCACGAAGGATGGGTCTTTTTTAAATCATTAATTGTGCTGGGAATTGTTGGATCAATTTTAACTGCTTTGGTTGGGATTGAAGTGTCCTTAAATTGGATTTTATTATATGAATTATTGATCGCCATTAGTTTACTGATCCCAGGAATCTTAGTGCCGACATTGATTTTATTTGGATCAGTTTTTGTTGGGGTCTTCTTCAATGATTATTCAATCCCGATGATTAAGGGTGGCGACTTTATTGGTGCCGTGAATATGAACGCATCAAGATCGGCCAATTACTTAGCCTTAATCACAATCATGCTGGTTCTAATGTTTATCTTTTTGAAGATGAATGGTAGGACAATTAACTCTCCTCAGGTTTCAAAGAATCGGCGCGGAAACCGAGTGGCATCTTATGGATACAATGAGTTAGCTGTGATTCCGCTGGTACTGATGATTCCTGGTAAATTAATCGAAACGATCGTACCAATGTGGCCAGTTTTTAATATTTTTGGTGCACATGTAACCTTCTTGGTTGTTCCGTTTTTGATTGGTTTTCGCTTCAAGTTTGTTAACCATTTGCCAAATGAATTAATGCCACGGATTTCAAACGCGATTGGAGAACTCGCATTGTTAGCCATTTTACTAACGGCGGGTGCTTACTTTATGAGAAATAGTTACTACGTTATCATCGCGATTGCTTTATTGGCAGTGGTTTATGTAATCATCATGTATCACTTCCATCGCGTTGACCGAAAGACCGGAAATCAGATTAGTCAAGCGGTTAACGGAATCCGAATCATTGGGATTAAACCCCGCACTCCAGCCGATAAGATGGGACTTAAAACGGGTGACTTAATTGTTGAAGTTAACAACGTTCCGGTAAATTCGGAAAGTCAATTGTATTCTGCTTTACAAGATGATCCGACCTTTGTTCACATGAAGGTTAAAAATCGTAAGAATCAATTAGAGATTAAAGAAACGGCAATTTACGATGGTTCACCGCATGAGATTGGAATTGAAATGTTTCAAAATAATTAGTTAGAAGCACCCAGTTAATGGGCGCTTCTTTTATTTTGCATAAAATTAAGAACCGCCTAAATTAGGTCTGATTGTGTTAGAATTAAGTAAATTAATTTTATTTGGAGGTAGGTCCAATGGCTCAGAGTGTAACGGTAGCTGATTTAGTAAAGAACACTCATCTTAGTGTCTTTTGGGGTCGTGAATATTTAGACCGTCCCATTACCACTAGTGACATTTCACGTCCGGGATTGGAATTGACTGGATATTTTAACTACTACCCAGCCAAGCGAATTCAGATCTTTGGGATAACTGAAACCTCATTTGCAAAGGGAATGAGTGATGAAAAATTAAAAGAAGTAATGACCAAAATGTGTCAACCAGAAACGCCTGCATTTGTTATTTCTACTCAACTAGAACCACCTGAGCAGTTAGTGGCAGCCGCCAAAAAGGCTCACATTCCAATCTTAGGTTCAAAGTTAACCACCTCTAGAATTCTAAGTAATATGACGACGTATCTTGAAGCTAAGTTAGCCGAACGAAAGTCCATTCATGGTGTTTTGGTTGAAGTTTATGGACTTGGTGTTTTAATTACCGGTGATTCTGGAATTGGTAAGAGTGAAACGGCGCTAGAACTTGTTAAGCGTGGTCATCGTTTAATTGCTGATGATCGAGTTGAGGTTTATCAACAAGATGAGCAAACCTTGATTGGTCAAGCTCCCAAGATTCTTAATCACTTACTAGAAATTCGTGGGATTGGCATTATTGATGTAATGAACCTATTTGGTGCGGGTGCCGTTCGTTCCCAATCAAAAGTGGACTTAATCGTTCATTTGGACCAGTGGAACAAAGATACTAAGTATGATCGGCTTGGGACCGACCGTGAAACAACTCGAATCTTTGACGTTGATTTGAAGAAATTGACGATTCCGGTAAAACCCGGACGAAACTTAGCCATTATTATTGAAACCGCTGCGATGAATTTTAGGGCTCGTTCAATGGGATACGATGCGACTAAGGTCTTTGATAACAACTTAAATGAGTTAATCAAAGAAAATGCTTCTAAAAACAACCAGGAGCAAAAACACGAAGAACAAGCAGTTGAACAAAATAAGAAAGATATTAGCCAAGATGCTAATAAGGATCCTGAATAGGAGTGGAAGTTGTGTTTAGCATATTGGCATTAAATCCGGTTGCGATTCATCTCGGACCAATTGCGGTCCACTGGTATGGTATTTTTATCGCTGCCGCTGTCTTGATTGCCGTTTACCTTTCAATGAAAGAAGCTAAGCGACAACACTTAAATGAAGATGTTTTATATGATTTGATTTTGTGGGCGATTCCAATTGCGATTATTTCGGCTCGAATCTATTATGTGGTTTTTCAATGGAGCTATTATCGCCATCATTTAGATGAGATTATTCAAATTTGGGATGGTGGAATCGCCATTTATGGAGCTTTAATCGGGGCTGGATTATTTATTTGGTGGTTTTGTTTTAAACATCATTTGTCAGTCTGGCAGATTTTAGATATTGCCGCTCCAACCGTCATTATGGCTCAAGGAATTGGTCGTTGGGGTAATTTCATGAATCAGGAAGCATTTGGAGCGGTAACATCACTTCAATTTTTACAGCATTTACATTTACCTGACGTTATCATCAATCAAATGTTTATTAGCGGGGCGTACCGCCAACCAACGTTTTTATATGAGTCACTTTGGGATTTAGCAGGATTTGCTGTCTTGATGATTATGAGACATGCCCCGCAGTTCTTTAAGCGTGGGGAAGTCTTTTTAAGTTACGTGATGTGGTATTCGTTTGGACGTTTTTTCACCGAGGGCATGCGGACCGATAGTTTAATGTTATTCGGGGTAATCCGGGTATCACAGTTGCTTTCCATTTTATTATTCGTAGTAGCACTATTTGTTTTAATTTATCGTAGACGAAACGACCAGTTAGTCTGGTACTACGGTAGTTAAGTGATTTGTAGGAGATAATTTAAATAATGACAGAAAAAATCGCAGTACTCGGTGCAGGATCATGGGGCAGCATGCTCGCCGATATTTTAGTTGAAAATGGGCATGAAGTTAAAATTTGGTCGAAAAGCAAGGAACAGGTGGATGAGTTAAATAATCAGCACACTAATTCCCATTACATCAAGAACTTTACCTTTCCAAAAGAGATGAAAGCTTATGCTGACATGGAAGAGGCACTTAAAGGAGCCGATGATGTTTTATTCATTGTTCCATCACAGGCAACTCGTTCGGTTGCAAATCAAGCTAACAAAATTTTGGGCAAGTTAGAAATGAAACCATATATCATCCATGGAAGTAAGGGCATTGAAAAGGGTACCTATGATCGAATGTCTCAGGTATTGCAAGAAGAAATTGATCCTCAAAATCGTAAGTCGATTTCAGCCCTTTCTGGACCTAGTCAAGCTGAAGATGTTGCTAGACGTGATATTACCTTAGTTACGGTTGCGAGCGATGATATGCCATCTGCTGAGCATTTTCAAAAATTATTTATGAATGATTATTTTAGAATCTACACTAATAACGACATTATTGGGGTTGAACTTGGTGGGGCTTTAAAAAATATTATTGCATTAGGAGCTGGAGCCTTGGTAGGTTTAGGTTACGGTGATAATGCAAAAGCAGCCCTCATGACTCGTGGTATTGCGGAAATATCACGTTTAGGTGTATCATTTGGTGCGGACCCATTAACTTTTAGCGGATTGTCTGGTGTAGGTGATGTGATTGTTACCGCAACTAGTTCTGATTCTCGTAATTGGCGGGCTGGTTATCAGCTTGGCAAGGGCAAGAAATTGGATGACGTTGTTAAAGACATGGGCATGGTGATCGAGGGAATCGACACCAATCAAGCTGCATTTGAATTATCAAAACAACGTGGGGTAGAAATGCCCATTACATCCGCAATTCATGCAGTAATTAATAATGAAGAAACCGTTTCTGACGCGATTTCTAATTTAATGTCTAGAGAGGGACGTTCAGAACAAGGTTAATTCTAAAAGGGGTATATAAGAAGATGAAAAAAGTAACTAAAGCTGTTATTCCTGCCGCTGGTTTAGGAACAAGATTTTTACCTGAAACGAAAGCACTTCCAAAGGAAATGTTACCAATTGTTGATATTCCAACCATTCAATACATTGTTGAAGAAGCTAAGGCTTCTGGAATCAAAGACATTGTCATTGTGATTGGTAAGGGCAAGCGTGCCATTGAAGATCATTTTGATTCAAACGTAATGCTTGAAGAAAACCTTGAAAAAAAGGGTAAAGAAAAGATGCTCAAGTCAATTCAGAAGACTAATGATATGAACATTTACTTTATTAGACAATCTTATCCACGTGGACTTGGCGACGCTGTTTTAACGGCCAAAAGTTTCATTGGAAATGATCCATTTGTGGTTATGCTTGGAGACGACTTGATGGAAGATACGACTCCGCTCACCAAACAATTGATGAATAGTTACGAAAAGACGGGAGCTTCAACCCTTGCCGTTATGAAAGTCCCTCATAAGGAGACTTCTAAATACGGAGTAATTGAACCAGTTAGCGAGGTTTCAAAGGGACTTTATAATGTGAGAAACTTCGTTGAAAAGCCAGATCCTAAGGACGCTCCTAGTGATTTAGCAATTATTGGACGTTACTTGTTAACTCCACAGATCTTTGACGTTTTGGAACACACTAAGCCAGGTAAGGGGAATGAAGTTCAGCTAACCGATGCCATCAATACCTTAAATCAAACTCAAAGAGTGTTTGCTCATGAGTTTAAGGGTGATCGTTACGATACCGGCAATAAGCTTAGCTGGCTTGAGACTAACATTACCTTTGGTTTAAAACACCCTGAAATTGAGCAAGAATTACGTGAATACATTAAGAATCTTGGTCAAAAGCTGACTAAGGAAGACGAACAACAGAAAAATTAGATTAAAATGCCGACTTTTGCCGGCATTTTTTATTTTGAAGTATAATGATTAAACATTTAATTCAGTTTATGATAATATAATTTTGTACAATTGATATTAGTCAAGGAGGTTTTTGGTTATGAAAATTAAATTAGGTGGACTACCAGTATCATGGTTAATGGGTGATGATCAACCAAAGGTTGGAGATTATCTACCAAAATTTACCGTAAAAAATGCTGAAGGGAAAGATGTTACGACTGATGATTTAAAGGGTCAGACAACGTTGATTAGTGTGGTTCCTAACTTAAAGACAAAGGTATGTAGTTTAGAAACTGCTCGTTTTAACCAGGAAGCATCAAAGTTTAAGGGAATTAAATTTGTTACCATTTCAAATAACCCAATTGAATACCAAAAAAATTGGTGTGCCGCTCATGGTGTCAACAACATGGAAATTCTTTCTGATTTTAATGGTTCATTTGGAAAAGCCATGCACTTATACATCCCGGCTTTTGGTCACTTAGCTCGGGTGGTTTACTTGGTAAATGCTGAAGGCAAAATTTTGTACTGCCAAGCAGTTCCAGAAATTACTCATCAACCAAACTATGAACCAGTTCTTGACGAGTTAAAGAAAGTAACAAACAATAAATAATGATTGAGGCGATATAATGGCAAAAAAGTATGATGTAATTGTAATCGGTGCTGGTCCAGCCGGAATGACGGCGGCATTGTATGCATCACGAGCCGAACTATCTGTATTAATGCTTGATCGTGGGATCTATGGTGGACAGATGAACAACACTGCCGAAATTGAGAATTATCCTGGATTTAAATCAGTCTTAGGACCAGATCTATCTAAAAAAATGTACGATGGGAGTACTCAGTTTGGTGCTGAGTATGGCTACGGAACCGTTACTGGCATTGACATTGATGGCGATAAGCGGATTGTTAAGACTGAAGACGGTGACTATGAGGCTCCTTCTGTAATTATTGGTGCTGGTTCTGAGTACAAGAAACTCGGGGTTCCCGGTGAGCAAGATTACAGTGGAAAAGGTGTTTCTTACTGTGCGGTTTGTGATGGCGCCTTCTTTAAAGGCGAAGACGTTGTTGTCGTTGGTGGCGGTGACTCTGCGATTGAGGAAGCTACTTATCTATCCAATATCGTAAAGCACGTTACGGTCATTCACAGACGTGATCAACTTCGGGCCCAGAAGATTCTGCAGAAGCGGGCCTTTGATAAGGACAATATCGATTTTGTCTGGAACAGTAACGTTACTGATATTGAAGGTGACGGTCAAAAAGTAACCGGGGTTGCGATTAAAAACAATCAGACCGGTGAAACTTCAAATATCAAAGCTTCTGGTGTCTTTATTTACGTTGGTATTTTACCAATGACTGATGCGTTCAAGAACCTTGGAATTACTGATGAACAAGGTTGGATTGACACCGATGATGAAATGAAGACTAAGATTCCCGGTGTCTTCGCGGTTGGTGACGTACGAAAGAAACATCTACGTCAAATCACGACTGCGGTCGGCGATGGCGGAACTGCAGGTCAGGGCGTCTTCAATTACGTCGAAGAGCTGAAAACTAAAGATTAAACGAAAAAGAGCAGAGTCGATCTGCTCTTTTTGTATGGAAGCTTTGGTCTAATTGCTTTGCGAAAGTATGTTCGTATGCTAGAATTATTATAAGTAATGGGAGAAAGTTAATACTTTCTCCTTTTTTTCCGAGTTTAAGAAGAGGTGCCAATATGATTAAAAAAACGAATAATAATTTTGACCTAGTTTCGAAATTTACTCCAACTGGTGATCAGCCGGAAGCCATTAAGGAATTGACTCAAGGAATCAAAAATGGAGATCGTGATCAGGTCCTTTTGGGTGCTACTGGAACTGGTAAAACCTACACCATGGCAAATGTCATTAAGAACATTAACAAGCCAACGCTGGTTTTATCGCACAATAAAACTTTAGCTGGGCAACTTTATAGTGAGCTCAAGCAGTTGTTTCCTAATAATGCGGTCGAATATTTTGTGAGTTATTATGATTTTTATCAGCCTGAGGCCTATGTTCCTTCCAGTGATACCTATATTGAAAAGGATGCTTCGATTAATGACGAGATTGATCAACTCCGCCACGCAGCAACGAGTGCTCTACTAGAACGAAACGATGTTATCGTTGTGGCTTCAGTTTCCTCAATCTTTGGTTTAGGAAGTCCAAAAGAATATCAGGACCATACGGTTTCGTTGCACGTTGGACAACAACTAGAGCGCGATGTCTTTTTGCGTCAGTTGGTTAACATTCAATTCGATCGAAACGACATTGATTTTCAACGTGGTCGCTTTCGTGTACATGGTGATGTAGTAGAAGTCTTTCCGGCTTCTAGAAATGAACATGCCTACCGGATCGAATTTTTCGGTGACGAGATTGACCGAATTACTGAAGTTGACACGTTGACTGGTGAAGTTATCGGTGAACGAAAACAGATTACAATTTTTCCTGCCACTCACTTCTTGACTAACAAGGAAACGATGGATGTGGCTTTACCTGAAATCAAGGATGAAATGGTAAAACAGGTTGCTAACTTTGAGAAAAAGGGCAAACTACTTGAAGCTCAAAGATTGAAGCAACGGACCACCTATGACATTGAAATGATGCGTGAAATGGGATATACAACTGGGATTGAGAATTATTCTCGTTATATGGACCGCAGAAAACCTGGCGAAGCTCCATACACATTATTGGACTTTTTCCCCAAAGATTATTTGATGTTCATTGATGAATCACATCGAACGGTTCCGCAAATCGGTGGAATGTTTAACGGTGATAAGGCTAGAAAGCAGCAATTAATTGATTATGGATTTAGACTTCCCAGCGCGCTTGATAATCGACCATTAAAGTTACCTGAGTTTGAAAAACGGGTTAATCAAGTAGTTTATATGTCAGCCACTCCGGGTCCATATGAAGAGGACAAGACTAATCACGTTGTCCAACAAATTATTCGTCCAACTGGACTACTTGATCCAACCGTTGAAGTTCGTCCCACGAAAGATCAAATGGATGATTTGGTTGGTGAAATCAATAAACGAGTTCAAAATAACGAACGTACCTTCGTTACGACCTTAACCAAGAAGATGGCAGAAGATTTAACCGATTATCTAAAAGATTTGGGAATTAAAGTAAAATACTTGCACAGTGATATTAAAACCCTCGAAAGAACCCAAATTTTACGTGATTTGCGTTTGGGTAAGTTTGATGTTTTAGTTGGAATTAACCTGTTGCGTGAAGGGATTGACGTTCCCGAAACATCATTGATTGCAATCTTGGATGCTGATAAGGAAGGCTTTTTGCGTGACAAACGTTCCCTTGTACAAACAATTGGAAGAGCAGCTCGTAATTCACACGGACATGTTATTATGTACGCGGACAACGTTACCGATTCGATGAAGTACGCGATGGATGAAACTGCCCGTCGTCGTTCCATTCAGATGAAGTACAATCAGGAACACAACATTACCCCTAAGACCATTATCAAACCAATTCCTAAGGCCATTTCTGCGTATAAACAGGGCGAGAAAAACAACGATGATAATACTAATGGAAGCTTTGTTGAATCCGATTTTGACCAAATGAGTGCTAAGGATCAAAAGGAAATGATTGATAATTTAGAGGACGAAATGAGAGCTGCAGCCAAAAAACTTGATTTTGAGCAAGCTGCTAACTTAAGGGATACCGTGATGCAGCTTAAGGGTGAGAAAAAGAAAAAGTGAGGTGGTTAGATGGCAAATGACGTCATTAAAATTAAAGGCGCCCGTGAACATAATCTAAAAGACGTAAATGTTGATGTCCCCAAGAATAAAATGGTGGTAATGACCGGTTTATCTGGTTCAGGTAAGAGTTCTTTAGCTTTTGATACTCTGTATGCTGAAGGTCAACGTCGTTATGTCCAGAGTCTTTCCTCTTATGCTAGACAATTTTTGGGTCAAATGGATAAACCTGACGTTGATTCGATTGAGGGACTTAGTCCAGCCATTTCAATTGATCAGAAAACAACTTCAAAAAATCCTCGTTCAACCGTTGGAACTGTCACTGAGATTAATGATTATTTACGTTTATTGTGGGCAAGAGTTGGGACGCCAATTTGTCCAAATGATGGAACGGTCATTACTAGTCAATCCGTCGATCAAATGATTGACGAAATCATGGCCCTCCCTGAACGAACTAAATTGCAGATTATGTCACCAGTGGTCCGTGACAAAAAGGGGCAACACAAAAAAGTTTTTGAAAAGATTAAGCGGGAAGGCTTTGTAAGAGTCCGAGTAGATGGTGAAATCCATGATGCGACCGAAGATTTTGATTTAGATAAAAATAAGCGTCATAACATTGACGTGGTAGTGGACCGAATTGTCGTTAGAGACGGGATTAATTCACGATTGTCAGATTCACTTGAGACAGCTTTACGTCTAAGTGATGGATATGCCATTGCCGACTTTCTTGGTAAGCGAGAGCCGATGGTGTTTTCGGAACATTACTCTTGTCCGATTTGTGGTTTTACGGTTGGGAAACTTGAACCACGTCTTTTTTCATTTAATGCCCCATATGGAGCATGTCCTGAGTGTGATGGATTAGGAGTTAAGTTGGAAGTCGATAACGATTTAGTGGTCCCAGATCAAGATAAGACGCTTAATGAGGGAGCAATTGAACCATGGAATCCAATTAGCTCAAAATACTATCCAGCAATGTTAGAGCAGGCTTGTAAAGCCTTTAATATTGATATGGATACTCCATACCGTAAATTACCAAAGAAACAGCGTGATCTATTGATGAATGGTTCCAAGGGGAAAACGTTCCATTTTCACTACAAGAGTGATTTTGGTGGAGTTCGTGATGTTGATGCTCCCTTTGAAGGAGTCCTTAACAACGTTAAACGCCGTTATCATGAAACCAACAGTAATTTCACTCGAGAACAAATGGAAAAGTACATGACAGAATTAACTTGTCAGACTTGTCATGGGTACCGATTAAACGAAAAGGCTTTGGCAGTTAAGATTAATGGCAAACACATTGGGGAAGTTTCTGATATGAATATTGCCGATGAACGCCAATTCTTTAGTAAGCTTACTTTTGGTGAACAAGATACGGTTGTTGCTCATCCAATTATTAAGGAAATCTGTGACCGACTGGAATTTTTGGAAAACGTTGGATTAAATTACCTGACCCTTTCCAGATCAGCACGGACACTTTCTGGTGGTGAAGCCCAAAGAATTCGGCTTGCTACTCAGATTGGTTCAAATCTTTCAGGAATTTTGTATGTACTTGATGAACCATCCATTGGTCTTCATCAGCGTGATAATGATCGGTTAATTAAGTCCCTGAAAAAAATGCGTGATTTAGGTAATACATTGGTCATTGTTGAACATGATTCAGATACGATGCGTTCAGCCGATTATTTAATTGATGTTGGCCCAGGAGCAGGAGAGAAGGGTGGTAAGATTGTTGCCACCGGTACTCCAGAACAAGTGGCTCAAAATCCGAAATCATTAACTGGTCAATATCTCTCTGGAAAGAAGTTTATTCCCGTTCCCTTAAAACGACGAAAGGGGAACGGCAAAAACGTCACCCTAAAGGGTGCTTTAGAAAATAATCTCAAAGACATTAACGTTAAATTTCCACTTGGTAAGTTTGACGTGGTGACGGGAGTTTCTGGTTCCGGAAAGTCTACGTTGGTTAATGATATCTTAAAACGAGCCTTGGCCCAGAAGCTGAATCATAATTCGGAAAAACCAGGTAAGTATAAATCAATCACTGGATGGAAGAACATTGAAAAACTAGTAAGTATTGATCAAAGTCCGATTGGCCGAACCCCTCGAAGTAATCCAGCTACATACACTGGAGTCTTTGATGATATTCGGGGCTTGTTTGCCCAAACTAACGAGGCCAAGCTTCGCGGTTATAAAAAGGGACGGTTTAGTTTTAACATCAAGGGTGGTCGTTGTGAGACTTGTCATGGTGATGGAATCTTGAAGATTGAGATGAACTTTCTACCCGATGTTTACGTTCCGTGTGAAGTTTGTCATGGAAAACGGTATAATTCTGAAACGCTTGAGATTCAATACAAGGGAAAAAATATCGCTGAAGTTCTTGACATGACCGTGAATGAGTCGTTAGAGTTTTTCAAAGCCATCCCAAAGATTACGCGAAAGTTGCAGACCATTTCTGACGTGGGACTTGGTTACGTGAAATTAGGTCAACCAGCTAATACCTTGTCAGGTGGAGAAGCACAACGAATGAAGTTAGCTTCTGAACTCCATAAGCGTTCAACTGGAAATAACTTTTATATTCTTGACGAACCCACCACGGGACTTCATACTGATGACATCAAACGATTAATTGGGGTCCTTTCTAAATTAGTTGATAAGGGAAATACCGTTCTGATCATTGAACACAATTTAAACGTTATTAAAGAGGCTGACCACGTGATCGACTTAGGTCCAGAAGGTGGCGCTGCCGGCGGATACGTGGTTGGAACCGGAACACCCGAACAGATTGTTAAACTGAAAAATAGTTATACTGGTGAATATTTAAAACCCGTCCTAGAGCGTGACACCAAGCGAACCATTGAGGCCGAAAAGCATCAGTAAAATTAGATGTGGTAAAATATGGTTGTAACAAACAATTGGAGGTCATATTTATGATGTACGAAGATAAAAAATGGGGATTTGATTGGTTTGAATGTCTATTTGGTGTTGTCTTATTATTAGCCGCCGTTTTGATGTTCTTCCACCCAACTGCTAGTGCTGCTGTCTTGGCGATCATATTCGCCGTCGTTGCATTAGTTGCCGGAGTAAAATCAATTTGGGTCTACCGAAAGTTAAGTCAAGAAATTGGCTATCGAAGTTTTACGATGTTAATTGGTGGTGCGATTGAAATCTTGTTAGCACTATTGTTCCTGTTTAACATTCACGCTGGGACCTTTACCCTAGGGATCCTATTTGCAGTTTGGATTCTGGTTTACTCAATCTGTCAGTTGATTGTAGTTGATCACATTCGTAATTTTAACGGTGGGGTCTTCTGGACATCACTTGTTTTTGATCTTATTACACTATTTTTAGGAATTTTCTTACTGTTAGACCCAAGTCTAGCTGCTAAGGTTTTAGCTATAATTGTGGGAATTGTCCTGTTAGTGGCAGGAATTAACATGATTATGCTGGCATTTGCTCATAAACTATAAAATTAATTAAGACACCTTAAATTAATGAGGTGTCTTTTTTTGGATTAATTCTTAATTAATATCTTAATGGGGGAAGTCTTTACTAGTTATTATTTTACAGGCATGATACTATTATATTGAATTATTAATCAATATTAGGAGGGTCATTATGAAGAATTTACTTTTAGGTTTTAGTTTGGGTGCAAACATCGTGTTAGGTTACTTAGTACTTGAAGATCGTTATGATTTAGACGATATTGCTGACCGCATCGATAACTTGAGTGACGTTGCCCAAGGTAAGGCACAGCAAATTAAGGGTGCTATCTCTGGTGACACCATGGATAAGATCAAAGGTGACCTACAAAGCAGTAAGGGGAACTTTATGAACAAAGCCCAAGATGTTAAAGATGACATCGACAGTGACCTTGATAACGAATAATTAGATAGGAAAAAAGCAATTTGCAATAATAAAGTGTCGTATAATATTTAGATTTTTTATATAAATCTATACTTCTAAGGATTCATACCGATTTAAATTGGTATGAATCCTTTTTTTTAGAAATTCGTTTATCATCAAACCGTTTGAAGAGAGTTATTCACTAGCGAGAGTTGTTCTAACTCTTTCGGATAATTAAGGCTTTTTACACATTAAGAGAATAATGAATGTGAATTTAATTATAATTAATATAATGTGATTTCTTTTATAATTTTATTCACAAACAGCCACGTAATCCAGTAAAAACCAATGTTGGTAAACATCACAAGGAATGATTTTATGTTTTGCTAATGATTTATTAGTAAATTAATTTTCACGGTAATTCTCACATAGTGCGATTAAACGGGGCTGGCGGAGCATCTTGTTGCTATACTTGGCGTTGAATTTGGCTGTCATTTTCATTATGTACAATCACTAATTAACATTTAAAATTATTATTAGGAAAAAGTAAGAATTACGTTGCTATCATTGGACATACACGGCTAATGTTACAAAACCATTACGATTTTTCGTTTTATTTACACACAATGAGAAACAATTACCTCCATGCATTGGTTAATCGTGAAAAACACTGCCATGTATGCCTTTGTTTTACTCATATTGTATAAAATACGATTGTGTTCAATTTAATTTCAGATTGTGCAATAATTACTTAAGGCTAAGTAGGCCGGTAAGTATAGATTAATTTGAAATTAGAAGGGCAGGTTTTTATTTATATGTTTAATCGTGATAGCAAAACACATTATAAGATGTATAAGGCTGGTAAACGATGGCTGTTCAGTGCAATTACAGTCACGATGTTTTCAGCCGGGATTTCAGGCGGAATCCTTATGTCTAACCAACATAATGTGAAAGCGGACGTTACTAACAACACTCAGATGAATTCACAAAATAGTGATTCGTCTGATAAGCAAGTAACAGTACCGCAAAATCAGACTACCAATGATTCGGCAACTGAACAGAACGTCATCAAGAGTGATGAGGCAGCAAATACACAGGCTAATTCATCACAAAACGACACAACTGATCAAAATGTTACCAAGAATGATGATGTTTCAGCTAAGCAGACCGACTCATCACAAAATAAGTCCTCTGATGAAAACATAGCCAAAAATAATGACACCACATCAGATAAGCAGACTGACCAAAGTGCCACTAAAAATAATGATGCATCTGACCAAAAGAAAGATGCCGCACAAGATCAATCAGCTGACAAGCAGACTGACCAAGACGCCACCAAGAACGACGATGCTTCTAACCAGAAGAAAGATGCCACACAGGATCAATCAACTGATAAGAAACCTGACTCTGATGCCACTAAACAAGACGCAACTAAGAATGATGGCACTACTAGTAAAGTAGCCGATGCATTAAAAGATCAATCAGCTGATCAAAATTCCGATCAGAAAGCAACTACAAGTGATAACGCAGTAAACAAGCAAGACGCTGCGGTAGATGCTAACCAAAAGGCTGATGATCAAGCAGCAGCCATGAAGCAAACGGCGGCAGCTTTAGCCACCGATGATGGTCAAGCTAAAGTTGCAACTACCAATTTTGCCGAAAGACAACCATTCAACGTTGACATGCAAGATCCAGATTATAAGACACTAGGAGTTCCTTGGGTCGATCCTGATGAAGAGCACTATACTTACGGATATGTAAGTGTTAATGCCCCAGAAGGCACAACCAAAGTTAAGTGGTTAGTTTGGTCAACTGATCGTAATGGTGATGGAACTGTTTATGTAAACGAAATTGATGCTGATGGTAATGTAATTGGAACTTATCTATTAAAGGATAATGGTACAACTTTGTCTTCCACTAACGTTGATGGATTGCATTACTACAAGTGGGATGATCATAATACTGGAGTTGGTTTCAATGCCGACCAACCAGATGGTTATTCACTTATTAAAGAGTGGTTCTATAACAATTCTAGTGATAGTGCTGTTCCACTTGGTCAGATGTCAATTATAACTCCAGAGGTTGTTGATCAAGTAGTTACATGGACTAACCGTGATACCGGGCAAGTAATGGTTACTAAAACTTACAAGGGAATTGCTGGTCAACATTATACGATAAGTGGATTACCACCAGAAATCCCAACCACTTATTATATTTCTACACAACCTACTAACGCGTCCGGCTCTGTTTCAAACTTTGGTGTTCCTGGTACTGTGTGGACTGAATATTATAGAGAGGGTTATCGTCTTGTTTATACTGAGACTGATGATCATGGTGGTATGAAAGTTCAACTCTTTGATAAAGATGGTAATTTAATTCAAGGTAGTGATGGTCAAGATACTTATTACATTGATGCAAATTATATGTATGATCCTGCTAACAAGCAGTATTCTTGGAGTATTGATGGATACGGTAGAATTATCCTTTTGTCAATTTATGTGCCACAATCACGGAAAATTGACTTTGGAGTTGCTCAACTGGGAAAATTAGTTCCAGTTGATTCCAATGGCAATCCAATTGACAATGGATCCCATGATGTTCCATACGAAACGCAACCAGACGATCCTACTAAAGCACAACAACCTCAATTACCCAATATTCCTGGCATGATTCCAATGGACCCCCATGATCCAAGTCAACCATTAAAGCCAGGTCCAGATGGGACTTATCCATACCCAATTACGGATCCCGGTTCAGACACTAAAGTTCCTTATGGTCCTGCTACCAGTCAAGTGACTGATAATAGTGGTCAAGGTACCATTACCGTTCACTACAAGGACGCTAACGGCAACACTGTTTCACCAGATAAGCAAGTCAGCGTTCCGTTCACAAGAACCGGGACTAGAGATAATGAGACTGGTAACATCACTTGGGGCGATTGGGAACCAGCAGGAGATGCTCATCCAGTAATCACTTCACCAACCGTTCCTAATATGACTCCTGATCAGCCAACGGTTACTGGAACCGCCACTGAAGGTAAAGATGATGTGCATACCGTTATCTACAGTGACACCCTAACAACAGTAACTGATAATAGTGGTAAGGGAACCGTGACCGTTCACTATGTTGATGTTAATGGGAAGACCATGGCAAAAGACCAGGTTGTTACCGTTCCATTTACTAGAACGGGGACTAAGAACGAAAAGACTGGTTCAATTACTTGGGGTGACTGGAAGCCAGCCGATAACGCTAACCCAGTCATTAATTCTCCCAAAATTACTGGTTACACACCAAGTCAAGCTAGTGTAACGGGTGATGCTGCTGAAGGAAAAGACGA
>NZ_JBWXUZ010000068.1:0-244 GCF_059901295.1 Fructilactobacillus sp. X2R6C1 | reverse complement strand
TTTATAGGATGGTTTGTTCCTGAAATTGTCAATGGATTTAAATAAATAAAGCGAAGTGCCAGATATAGAAATTTAACTTTATCTGGCACTTCGTTTTTTTTACGGTTTTTATTAAATAAATTCACTTCATCTCAATCACTATCTTGCCAGTAGCGTGGTGTGATTCCAGTAGTTTATATCCTTCAAGCACGTCACTAAACGGGAAGACCTTGTCAATAATCGGTCTTAACTGCTGGTTTTCAAT
>NZ_JBWXUZ010000067.1:0-247 GCF_059901295.1 Fructilactobacillus sp. X2R6C1 | reverse complement strand
CGCACGGTTCGTCCACCGCGCGCTTCAACGGCATCAACGTCATCAACACCGCACGCAGCCTCGGCTGATCGGTCAGGAGCCCTTACACCATGAGTATCTTCACCGAAGCCCAGGCCAAGGCCATCCTCGACAAGGTCATTGCCCTGTCCAAGGCCGACGAATGCACCGCCGTGCTGGCGGGTTCGATCAACGGCAACATCCGTTTCGCCCTGAACAACGTTTCCACCAGTGGCATCGTCGACAACAC
>NZ_JBWXUZ010000066.1:0-248 GCF_059901295.1 Fructilactobacillus sp. X2R6C1 | reverse complement strand
CCGTGATCGATCCCGAAACCGATCACGAAATCATCGAACCCCTCGCCGAAGCATACCGCATAATCGCCGCGCGGCGCGGTGTTGCATCATCGGAAATCCTGCGCCACGTCTACCGGCGTCCTACGGTGACCGCAGCCATGTTGCTGCGAACCGGGCGCGTGGATGCCGCTCTCGTGGGCGGCAATGCCGAGTTCTGGGGCCAGGTCGAGCATGTCCTGCGCATCATCGACCTCGTCCCGGGCGTGCAG
>NZ_JBWXUZ010000065.1:0-248 GCF_059901295.1 Fructilactobacillus sp. X2R6C1 | reverse complement strand
CAACAGGCCATGGACGTGGCCAACCGCATTGCCCCGGAGCACCTGGAACTGTCGGTGGCCGACCCGCAAGCCTGGTTGCCGCACATTCGCCACGCTGGCGCAATCTTCATGGGCCGTCACACCAGCGAAGCGCTGGGCGATTACTGCGCCGGGCCCAACCACGTGCTGCCTACCTCCGGCACCGCGCGGTTCTCGTCGCCGTTGGGGGTGTATGACTTCCAGAAGCGTTCGTCGATCATTTTCTGCTC
>NZ_JBWXUZ010000064.1:0-248 GCF_059901295.1 Fructilactobacillus sp. X2R6C1 | reverse complement strand
GTGCTTACCGATACTAGTGACAAGGGTGCTCACATCGTTGAAAATATCGTCAAGTCAATCAACAAACACATCGAAGATTCTGATAAAACCATTAATGACTTTGTTGGAATTGGAATGGGAACACCTGGAACGGTAAATCGTGAGAAGGGTACGGTTTCAGAAGCTTTCAACCTTAACTGGAAGGATGAACAACCAGTTAGAGAATTAATTCAAAATGGGGTTGGGTTACCGTTTCAATTAGATAATGA
>NZ_JBWXUZ010000063.1:0-249 GCF_059901295.1 Fructilactobacillus sp. X2R6C1 | reverse complement strand
CGCATCCAGCGTGTCCTGGGTGATGTCGTTGTTGCAAGACAGCGAGAGCCGGCGGTCATCGGGCCGCATCGCCACCTTCTGCACGATCACCTGCGGCGCGCGCTGCGCCACCGCATCGGCGGCGTGGGTGTAGTTCAGGCTGGTATAGCTGGATTGCGCCTGCCGTGACCCGAGCAGGGCGCCGGATTGCATGTAGAACTCTTCCACCTGCACATGTGCCGGCAACGCGTCGCGCGCGATCGCATCGGC
>NZ_JBWXUZ010000062.1:0-249 GCF_059901295.1 Fructilactobacillus sp. X2R6C1 | reverse complement strand
CCATGAAGACTTTTAACTCCAACTACTGTGATTGTATTAGTACCAGCACCAGAAACCTTGGCACCCATTTTGTTTAATACCTTTTGTAAGTCGACAATTTCAGGCTCACGAGCAACATTTTGAATCTTAGTGGTTCCCTTAGCAAGGGTAGCTGCCATCATCACGTTTTGTGTTGCTCCGACGCTTGGAAAATCAAAGTAAATATCAGTTCCAACTAATCCATTTGGAGCAGAAGCTTCAACGTAGCCA
>NZ_JBWXUZ010000061.1:0-250 GCF_059901295.1 Fructilactobacillus sp. X2R6C1 | reverse complement strand
GACCTGGAAATGCGCGAAGCGCTGGCCGAAGCACTGGCCACCTTCGAGGGCGCGATCGTGATGGTCTCGCATGACCGCCACCTGATCGGTCTGGTCTGCGACACCTACTGGCGTGTGGCCGATGGCGTGGTCGAACCGTTCGATGGTGACCTCGACGCCTACGCCGCGTGGCTGCGCACCCGCCCGCAGGCGCAGGGCACCAAGGCGCGCATGGATCAGGTGGAAGAGCCGGTAGTGGTCAAGACCGCCC
>NZ_JBWXUZ010000060.1:0-251 GCF_059901295.1 Fructilactobacillus sp. X2R6C1 | reverse complement strand
CCGTTACGCTCTCGAACGCGACGCCGCGTTGTGCCAACTCGTTCACCGTGGCGATCAGGTCGGGCAACGATCGGCCGAGCCGATCGAGCCGCCACACCACCAGCGTATCGCCGGCACGCAGCGCCTTCAGTGCGTTCGCCAGTTCAGGCCGGGCGGCCGACTTACCGGACGCATGTTCGGAATAGATCGGCTCACACCCGCGCGCCTGGAGAACGTCAAGCTGGGGCGCCAAGTCCTGGTCGGCCGTGGAC
>NZ_JBWXUZ010000005.1:0-167670 GCF_059901295.1 Fructilactobacillus sp. X2R6C1 | reverse complement strand
TTAATTTTAAGTTCTACAACTTAAAATTACCTTACACTTGTAATCAAAATCTTGTTCAGTTTTCAAAGATCTACTCTTGATTGTTGCTGTTTGATTCTTCCTTAACGCAACATGTTTAACTATACTACGTTGCGTTTTAAATGTCAACAGATAAACTCAATTATTTTAAATTTATTTGTTCAAGCATTGTATCCGGAGAACCCAGACAACAAAGACTATTATACAACGCTCATAATGAAGATGCAAGAGAAATGATTAAAATAATTAATTCAGTTCATAATCAGTGACTAATCGATTATTATCAAATCACTTTGTCTCCCTCACTGAGCATTTACTACTATACATGCGCTCAAATCATTTGTCAACACTTTTGGTCAAAAAAGGTCAAACTTTTTTAATTTTCATTTTTTATCAAGAAAATTGGCCTACTTTTTCTTTGAATATAAGTCAATTCCATCTTGCGGGTGTTGTCTTAGATAACGCGTCGTAAAAGCATCCACTGCACTCTTATCCTCTAAATCAACGTCAGCATCTTCCATCGCACTAACCAATTTCTTATAAAAGGCATCAAAATTAGAATCGTACATTGAACGTAATGCTTTACTATTATTTTCTACCCATTTATTCAAACTAGGACCATTACTAATAATTCCCTGATCGTTTAAATAAGAAAATAAATGGATTAAGGCAAAGGGAATTAGTTGAAACAGCGAGTCCGTTTTTTCATCACTATCTAGCATCAAGGTAAAACGATTAAACATTACGTTAGTAACCAAATCGACGTTCCAGTTCTTAGGCTGAACTCCCAACCCAACAATCGCAATTTCAGCAAAACTATCAATGATGGTATCAATCTCGTCAATCTCATCCTGCGTCTTCTCTAAGACATCAGGTTCATCATCAATATCATCTAACCAACGATCGATCATTTCCCCTACTTGTTGTACTTCTTCATCCTTATCCATGACTTCATCTCCTAAAGTATTTTTATTATTCACTTTATTATAGTAGAAACTCGAAATTAACATTAACTTTTGCACTTTAAAAAAAGTTAAGTAAAAACATGTATAATTATCAACGAATCATGTCAAAGGAGCATCGAATCTATGAATGACAATATCGTAATTGTAAGCGCAAAGAGGACTCCGATTGGTAAAATCAACGGCACCCTCGCTAGCCTGACTTCGGTTGATCTTGGAACTATTGCCGCCAAGGCAACCATCAAAGACGCAGAAATTGATCCGAAACAAATCGACCAAGTCATCTTTGGAAATGTAATTCAAGCGGGTGGTGGACAAAACGTCGCCAGACAAATCGAGTTAAACGCTGGCATTTCTGACACAGCCACCGCCTCCACCATTAACCAAGTTTGTGGTTCCGGTATGAAAGCGGTCCGACTGGGGCAATCCGCCATCCAAATGGACGATGCTGACATCGTCCTTGTCGGGGGAACCGAAAGCATGTCGAACGCTCCATACCTAAATGTGAACGAAAGAAAGGGCCACAAATTTGGCCCAATCACTTTAGAAGACAGCATTGAAAAAGACGGACTAAACGACGCTTGGAGTGGAAAACCGATGGGAATGACCGCCGAAAACGTTGCCGACCAGTTCAACATTTCAAGAAGGGATCAGGATGCTTTTGCCCTTCAGTCCCATCGAAAAGCCAGCAAAGCTCAACAAAATGGTTACTTTAATGAAGAAATGATCCCAATTGAAGTTCAGAATCGCCACGGAAGCACCGTGGTTGATAAGGATGAGGGCGTTCGTTTTGACACCTCAATGGAACAATTAAAAAAGTTAAAGCCATCCTTTAAAGAAAACGGAACGGTGACGGCCGGAAACGCCGCTAGCCTAAATGATGGAGCCTCTGCAATCCTATTAATGAAGCAAAGTAAGGCCAACGAGCTTGGTCTAACTCCGCTGGCGGTGCTGGATGACTACGCCGAAGCCGGATGTGACCCTAAAATCATGGGATATGCCCCCTACTACGCCGTTAATAAACTACTGGATAAGACGGGTCAACAAATCAGTGACTTTGATTTGTTTGAACTAAACGAAGCCTTTGCCTCTCAAAGTTTAGCGGTAGCGCGTGACCTCAATCTTCCCGATAACAAGCTTAACATTACCGGTGGTGCCGTCTCAATGGGTCACCCCCTTGGCGATTCCGGTTCGAGAATCCTCATCACCTTAATCAACAACCTCAAACGGACTGGTCAGACTAAGGGACTGGCCACCCTCTGTATCGGTGGTGGAATGGGAATGGCAATGACCGTTCACACATTATAATGAAGAAACAAAAAAAGATCTCAGTAGTTAGATTCATTTTTAACTACCGGGGTCTTTATTTATCCTTGCTTCAATTGTTTTCTGGTCTTTTTCACCGAAAGAACCAATCCAATCGCAAATCCAATCAATGCGAACAAAACCCATCCCATTCCGTACTGCGCCAGCGGCAAAAGGTCATTAATTTTAAATAACCAAGCTAATTCTGGCACGTGTTTCAACTCTGAAATGGTGGTAATTCCACTTAGAAAAGCTGGAATGGCGATGAACCAGATCGTCATTTGGTAAACAATCTTAGAGTTTTTAAGTAATGGTTTAATTAACGAAATCAAAATCAGACAGATGGAAAACGGATAAACAATCATCAAGACTGGCATGATAAACTTAATCATTTCAGTCAGACCAAGCGTTGCCAAAAACGCTGACATCACCACCGCAAAAATCAGAACGGGAAGGTACTTAAGCTTCGGGAAGACGTCAGACATTGTATCCGCAAAGGCACTACTCATCGCAATCGCTGTCTTAAGACAGGCCACAATCACAATTAGCGCCAACAAAATGTTTCCATACCCGCCAAAGTAATGCGTCGCAATCTGAACAAGGGCAATGCCACCATTCGCCGACGGCCGAAAATCGCCCAGACTGCTAGCGCCCATGTAACTTAATAGAACGTAGACAACTGCCATCATCAATCCACCAATCAAGCCGGCCTTTCCGATGCTAACGGCTAACTGCTTGGGACTTTTAACCCCTAATCCACGCACGGTTTCCACAATCACAATCCCAAAAGCAATCGATCCGGCCCCGTCTAGCGTGTTGTATCCCTCAACGAAACCTGAAAGAAGTGGGGAATGACCGTATTCACCCATTGGATGATAGAAACGTGGTGAACCCATTGGCTTAATAATCGACATGACGATGATGACCGCTAGTAAAATCAAAAACAACGGGGTCAAAAATTTTCCGATGTATTCCAGTAAGCGCCCTTGATTATACGAGAGTAAAAAAACGGCAACGAAGAAAATTAAAATAAAGCCGATTAAGCCTAACTGCTGACGACCAGAACTAAGAAATGGTGCAATTCCAATCTGAAATGAAGTGGCTGCTAAACGCGGAATGGCCAAAAGTGGTCCCATTATAAAAGAAATTAAAATCGTAAAGACGTACGCAAACGACTTGCCAACGTTTGAAGAAATTTCAAAGGCTCCAGAACTATCAGTAACCCCTAACGCAATGATGCCTAGGATGGGGAGACCCACTCCAGTTAAAACAAATCCGAGGGTTGCCCACCAAACGTTGCCACCAGCCATCTGTCCCATATTAACGGGAAAAATCAAATTGCCAGCGCCGAAGAAGATCCCAAACAACATAATTCCAACGTAAATAATCTGCCTTACACTTAATTTCTTTTCCAAGTTTTCTCCAACTTTCCTAAATTACTGTTCAATGCATTTTACCAGAAAAAAAGCCGGCTCCATAATTAATTTGGTGGTTGAAAAACCACATGAGCTTCACTATAATTATTTATCGTCTGATAATAAAAGTAAGGAAGTGTTATTATGTCTACTATTTACGTAAGAAAAGCTACTGAAGCTGACTTAAACGATATCTACACTATCATCAAAAACGCCAAGAAGTTTTTGGGCGAACAAGGCATCGACCAATGGCAAAGTGATTACCCGAGTGAAGAGGATTTAGCCAGAGACGTTAAATTTGGCATCTCATACGTCCTAGATGTTGACGGAAAAGTTGCTGGAACCGCCACCCTGCATTTAGGAATCGACCCCGATTACTTACACCTTGAAGGTGGCGAGTGGGAAAATGGTGACCAAGGTCACTACTCTGCCATTCACCGTATCGCCGTCTCAAACGACTATCGCGGTCAGGGACTAGCATCCAAATTCATCAGTGGCTTATTCACAATCTCCGCTTTTCGTGGTTTTAAAGACGTCAGAATCGACACTCATCCCGACAACAAAGGAATGCAGCACGTCATTCTCTCAAATGGTTTCACTAAACGTGGTATCATTTACGCAAACGGTAAAAAGAGTCATGGAACAAAACGTTTCGCTTACCAAATCGAATTAAAATAATAACTAGGAAGTGGCCAAATTGGGCGACACAGCGGTATTAATCAAATTAATCATAATGGCAACGTTCGGATTGATCGTAATTTTGGGCTGCATGGGATGGACCTATCACAAGACCCACAAATTAACGTCAAAACGTTTTTTGGCATTATCGGTGTTGGCAATTTGTTTCATTATCATCCTAATTATTCTGGCATAAAAAGAGGCTCAACCTATGATATTCATGGGTTGGGCCTTTTGTTTTGTAATTTTGTTTATTTTTTCTACTATAATTAATAACTAATCATTTATAATGTGTACCAGATTTCACATTCGCCCTATTAATTCTGTTATCTAAAGAATATAATTATTTATGTGTCAAAATTTAATAAAAAGTTAAGGGATGTAAACTGGTTTGAAAAACAAGAAAAATATAATTATAGTCGTTCTAGTAGTCCTCCTAGCATTTGCCTTAGGAATAATATTTGCATTTAAAATAAATGGAAATAATAACAATAGTAATAATAAGAAAAATACTACAAGTATATCTAAGAAACGTAAGCCAACTAAGCACAAAAAAGAAACTGACAACAAAAATAAGCAAGCAACTGATCAAGCTTCAACTAAAAATAACAGTTCAGATGCTGAGGAAACTGGAACAACTTTGCCTCAATCATTACAGGGAGATTATAAAGGTCCCGACGGAGAAGATGAGAAAAATTCAGATACCTTAACAATTACTAGTGAAACTGTTGGACTAGGAACTAAAGATAGTAGTATTCTAGTTAAATCATATAAAAAGAATGGAAATACTTATACCATTAAAGGTGGTAGTAATTCTGGTGATGGTGATACCACGGCATCATCAACTATGAGTAAGCCTGAAACAATCCAACTTATTATAAATCAAAATGGTAGTATAACTATAATGGGAAGTACGAATGACCATTTAAATAGTACATTTAGTGCCTCTAATTCTAGCGATAATAGCTCTGACAATGACTCCTCAGATACTGACACTAATTCAAACGACGATAATTCAGATTCAAATACTGATTCTAATGATAATAATTCAGATTCTGATAATGACAATAACTCAGATACTGATACCAACTCTGACGATGACACAACTACAGAACCCAATACCAATAATGACCAAGATAATGATTAATCAATAAAAATATTCGGTTTTAATTATCATCCTAATTATTCTGGCATAAAAAGAGGCTCAACCCATGATATTCATAGGCTGGGCCTTTTGTTTTGGAATTTTTGAAATGACGAAAAACGTGTAAAATGAAATAGAGGTGAATTATAGGTGGGAAATAAATTAGACTATGATAAAAATCAAAAGGAAATTATAAGTAAAGCTTCAAAAATATCTAGGCACTTATTACTTTCATTAATTATAGCAATTCTAATCTTTATAATTGGAATTTTGATTTTATCTTCTACGAATAACAAACTAATTAATTATATTGTCTCATTCATTTTTGGTGTTTCTTTTACAATTATTGTCTCTAAAACTGGCTTAATTTTAATGCTTCACAAAAAGACAAAGAAAAAGGGAGCCAAACAATTACAAAGAAAGTCAGACATGATTAAGCTATTCACTATTATTTTAATGCTTTTAGCATTTTTTCTATTAATAACATCAATTATTATAGTAGTGTTTAGTAACAATCAGTTTGTAATTGATTATTTTACAAGTTTAGCAGGAGTATTCACTTCATTTACCCTACTATATTATTATTTATGCAAAAGCGTATTGAAGTAAGAAAGCATCGTAATTAAAAAGTTTAAGCAAAAAATACATCTTAATAGTTATTCCTATTCACTGACTTAACCGTAATAAAAGAGTATGCATCAAAATGCTGACCTTTTTGCATATTAAATAGTTTACTAGGAGTACATAAATGATATTTCATGACTTATATACAACATTTAAATGGATAACTTACATTTTAGCTTTATTGGGCTTTCTTTATATTCTTGTTGCATCTATTCGTTCTAAAATTTATTTAATAAAAAACCCATAATTCTAAATACAAATTGCATAACATTAAATATATGATTATGATATTTTTCTATTGTTGCATAACCAGTTACTTTAGCCACGCCTTCTTTGATAAACATTACATAACCAATAATGCAGAGAAGCGACGTCAATTTTTACTCCACAATAATCTAGTCTTTTTCATTTTAACTGTGTTAGCTGCTTACTTCATTATCCTCATCTTTTTAACTACTAGAAAAAAGTTAAATGATGATGCAAGTTTAACTGTTAAATCTATAGCATATCGAACATTAAAATCAAAGTTTTTTAAACACATTAACATTGCGTATTGGTTGGTAATTTGTTCTTGCGTCGCTGCAAGTGTAAACATCGTGTTAGTCACTATCTATCATTTACTTTAAGAAAAATAACATTTGAGGTGAAATAAAATGCCAGAAAAGGCCAATTACATTAAAGATCGAAAAGAATTTTTACATAAGTATCATACTGCTTCTCGCTTATTGGTCCCTTCTATCATAATATCAGTAATTTTTTTAGCCATAGGATTTACTCTCATCAAGCTAGATGTAAATAAGGTTATTATTTTAATAATGGGATTACTGACTGGAATTGTACTGGCATTATTTATAGCCTCATTAGGAGCATGGTTAAATTTAAAAATAAAAAAAACTAAGAGTGCAAATTTAATGAGAAGGAAATACTACCTTAATTTATGGATCTTAATAATTTTATTTGTCTTTGGTATATTACTTTTTATTATTTTAATTGTACTGATGCCAATTTTACATAATTTAAGTTATATATATCTTGTTTCTAACATGACCACATTTTCAGTTTTTGGAAGTATATTTATTTATTCGATGGAAAAAGACATCTTAAAGTATCGAAAAAAGAAGTATTTAAAAGAATTTACTGAGGGGATTAAAAAAGATGGAACATAAGGGCATTGATAACGTACTTTTACTGGAGGAATTATTTTGCAATCATATTTTCAATTAGGTTATTATCTGCTGGCTAAATTATTCTTTTTTTGTATGCTTATAGTAATTATCTATGAAATTGTTGCCTATGAGCGTTCCAGACATTATTTAAGAAAAAGGGGAGAAATATTTAACAATATTTCTCCCCTAATATACATTTTGATTCTTTTTCTATATTTTGCCTCTAACAATATCATTGGACATACTTTAACTGATAATTATATGTGGAACAAAACATTAACAGATCGCTGGAATTATTTAATCGGGAACCCTAGTGGACTAATTATGCTAATGTCATACGTAATTATTCTGACTAGTATTGTTTTGTACATGACAATCAAACGCTGGAACATTTACAATAATGGGAACCAACAACCAAAATTAATTAAGCAACTGAAACAATCATTTTTTAAACATATTAACTATATCTATATATTAATTATATTTACTTGCATAATTTCATTTATTAATGTTGCATTAGGAATAATCTATCATTTTGTATTTTACTAATAAGGTAATATCCTAATTGTGAGGAGGAAGATAAATGTCAGAAAAACCGGACTACATCAAAGACTACCAAGAATACTTACATAAATACCACATTATGTCACGCTTATTGCTACCATCCATTATATTGGTAATCATTACCTTCACTTTGGGATCCATTCTCCTTAATATGCATGCAAACAAATTCATCCTTTGGATCATGGGGACAATCGATGGAATTACATTCTCGCTATTTATTACCGCACTAGGAACTACAATAAGATTAATGATAGAAAAATATAAGATTAAGCATATGCGACCTTCAAGGTTAAAACATTATTATTGTTTATGGGTCATTATTTTATTTCTGTGTTTTGGAATTTTTGTTTTCATTGGATCAATTGAAATACTATTACTTTCAAACAATTTATGGGAGGCATATGAATCTCCAATGCTGCCAACGTTTTTAATTTGCTCTGGATTTTTATTATATTATCTTTCTAAAAGCACCTTAAAATATCGGAAAAAGAAATATTCAAAAGAACTTACTGAGGGAATTAAAAAGATGAAATAAGTAATTGAGATATAAATCAATAAATGGACCTGTAATTACAAATTACAGGTCCATTTATTTAATCATTTTAATACAACATAAATTACGCAAATAATGACATATATCATCCTACTAGTGCCGCTAAAAATGCAACTATTACAGCAATACCAACACTTTCACCCTCAATTGCATATCTTACATATGCCGGTGTCAACGCAAGCGTATCAGTCTTTTCTCCTAATTTATCGGTAACCTCATCATAAGCTTTTTCATAACTCTTAAAGTCAGGATAATCATGTGGATGAGAATCAATATCTATTGAAATAGAAAGCTCTGTATCAAAACTTTTATTATTAATTTTTAACTTAAAAATATTAAATTCTACTGATATACTCCAACCGTCTTTAGTTTCTACAATCTCAATTGAAACTTGACCATCTTCAATTTTTTGAACAAATTCCCACTTATTAAATAAACTAACGATGTATACGCCAGCATTAACATTGTTATTACAACTTTGCATGACCCAATCAAACATAAATTTTAGTGGTAATTTCCCATTACTAATGGTAAACATCCCAGATCCATGGACTGGCTTAATATCAGCTTCACCTACTAAAGTAATTTTTAATGATTTATTATCATTGTATAGCACATAAGGAACATCAATTTCTACCTGTGTATTATCAACAATATTCTTTAAAGCTTCTTTAGCAGACATTTCTCCAATTCCCGTTGGCTTAATCTTATTAGTACCATCATCTCTACCAGACGACGCATCTTGGTCAATCGCAATGTCACCTAAACTGTATTCAACAAATTGGTCAATTGCCCAATTTTTAGGCATCTGATAACCCAAATTTCCACTATATCCAGTTGACATATCAGATACAAACGCCGTTTTTGCAAGTCCTTTACCAAGGGCTTGAGCACAAACATTTCTGGTTCCGTAAATTCCTGCTTGATAACTTGAGCCGCCTAATGCTTTTTTGACTCCCTCCATATATGGAATAACCGTACTATCAATGTCACCAGCTTGAATATCAGTATCAACAGCAAAGTAAATAATAGTATCCTTTGGGAATCCAAGCCGTTGTGCTGTTGCATTTGCAATTCCTGCATCAGCACAACCCTGGCCGTATTTAAAGTATTCCTGACTGCCATCATTATCTTGATAGATTGGAAACACCTTTAGGCCACCATCAGTAATTCTTTTCAGTTCATCATCAGTCAGATTTTTGTTACGACGTTTTGAGCCAGTGCCAACTGATCCAGTTAAATAGCGACCAACAATTTCAAAGCCATAATTTTTGATGTTTTTAACGTCTTTATCACTTAATTGAAATGAAGTATCACAAGCATTTGAATCTCGATTAGTATTCCCATTACTGGTAAGCAACCCCTTGATAACGGTTAAATCAGCTTTCCCTGTAAATGGTGGTAAATTCATAAACTTCCTAAAATTAACCACATCTTCAGCAACCGAATTATTAAATACTCCATCAACAGATCCACTCAGAAAATCATTAACCATTAATCCATATTGAAGTAGCTTAACGCCTGCACCTTTGTCCCCTTCAGTTAAAGTTGGCGTTTTATTAATGGTTCCAGGTCCATAAACTCCGTTTGCTTGTCCAGGTGTCATTCCTTCAACAGCTTGCAGGGCATAAATCAAAGCTGTGTTTGTATTTCGTTGATACAAACCATCAGTTGGAACCAAGCCAAGATCATCACCAAAATAATCTAAATAGTTATGGTTTAAATATTGTTGCATTTGACGATATTTCTTTTTACCACCATCAAGTAATTCAAAGGCAGCCATATCAAATAGACCAGCCATTAATGGAACAGTAACCCCACCTTTATCTAATCCAGCATCATTACGTAATTTATTTACTGCATTCTGTGTATCTTTGGTATATTTCTCATCAAACGCATTCGGGCTAATTCCCTTACACCAAAAAGCACCCTGAATTAACTTCGCAATCTTGCCCTTGTAACCGACCTTCAACTGATCGACCATTCCACTTAGTGCTTTCTTGGTTTTATCACCAAAACCACTACCAAGTGGACTAATCCCTAGTTCATGCTGAAGTCCCATTCTTAAAGCATAAATAGTTGGCCAACCCGTCTTTCCATTTTCCTTGACCTTATCAAATCCTGAAACATTACCGTATTCTTGGTTCAACCACTTTTGAACGCTTAAAACTTGTTCATCCATAATTATTTCCTCCTAAAATTTTCTTTATAAAATTTAAGAGCTAGCGCTAACTCGCACGTAAACACATCAAAATCAATTTGCAATCATGTAGAATAATCATTGAATCTTATAGACAAAAGTTCTACAATGATGGTAAAGAAAATCAGCTGAAATAATCTAAACCGACATCTCTTCGAGGTTGTTGCTTGATTTCTCATCTGTTTACAAGAACAATCATATATCCATTATTTCTACATGTCAACAATTTCATAGATTAATTTTCTATGTAAATAATTAAAAGGAGTCAAAAATGTCGATCTATCAACGGGTTAAAGAGCTTGCTAAAAATAAAAATATTTCCATTCGCGAATTAGAGCATCAACTTGGGTTCTCCAACGGAACCATGCAAAAGTGGGACCAAACCGCTAATTCGCAAAAACTCAAAAAAGTTGCCAACTACTTCAACGTCTCCGTTGACTATCTCTTAGGAAACTCAACTGGTAACTCGGCTGACTTAGATGACCTCTCAACGATCATGATGTTTGGGGGCAAACCCATCCCAGAAGAAGACCGTGAAACAGTCGTGGAAATCTTAAGGAAACTTCGAAATGCACGAAATCATCAATAGTCTTTTTAACTATGCGTTAGATAATGACATTGCCGTTGTATACACGGACAAACTCCATCAAAATACTCAATCCTTTGCGGACGTTCGTTCCCATTCAATTGTGATTAATGCCAACTGGCAGCTACGAAAACAACTTCCATTTATCATTGCGCACGAAATTAGCCACGTCCTGCAGTGCGATCAGGATGATGCCATTCTTAGTTTTACCACTCTGATGAATCCCAAGTACGAACAGAAGGCCAACGTGAATGCCGTTAGGCTTCTAGTTCCCTTCTACGCTGACAACAAGGAAATTGACCAGCTTAACCTAGAGGAATTCATGGATTTATTTGCCATCCCGGATTCACTACGTGACGTGTGTTTTACTGAAATTAAAGACTATGTTGATTGAAACATCAAAAAAGCTCAACTTCATTTCGAAGTTGAGCTTTTCATTTACGATCATCTATTCAAATAATTTTTTAGCGGCCTTGGCCAGAATCTTCGGATTCTTATCAAATCGTGGGTTGTCCACGAGTTTTGACATTGGAACACCAGCAAAGTGGTAAGCGGCCATTTCACCAGAACGAACGGCACTTTGTTCGGTGAAGACCATTTGGTAAGGTTGTTCAACAAACTCACCGGTGAATGCTAGATTCGTTGAATGGTCAGGGATGACCTTGGGACGGTCAATTTTAGCACGGTTGTTAAACAATGCCGAAGCGTATGGCATGTACACCGGAACGGAGTTGACAATTGAATCCATGATTTCCTTTTCTTTATCACGGATATTTACGGGACCCGGGTCGACCTTTGAAAGCTGTCCGATCAACTCCTGAACCATTTCTTTTCCAGTCATCTTGATGTACTGCTTGTCAACGAATTCACCGCGACGGTATGGATACAAGAAGTAACCCCAAAGAACGGTTTCGTTTGGCTTTTGGTCGGTGAAATGAGGTTGATGATGAACCACAATCGACATTCTCACGTCTTTTTGACCTAACGGAGTAATTGGACTCGTTGATAGGAAGGAGTTCAAAGCATTCCCAGGCAGTTGCGTAGTAATACGGGTGATTTCGTTTAAGAAAGTATGATCCTTAGTGGTTACGGTAAAACTACTCCAGCCACTGGCATTCCGGTCGGCGAAGAACTTGTCCGGATTACCTAAGTTGTAGAAGTGATTGGTGGCTTTCTTCCACAAACTTGAGGCAGCCCCATAATCAGTGTTCTCACCGGACGGGGTGTTGAAGTCTCCAAGCGTAGCCGAATCGGTGATGGAACCATTGGTGAAGAAGACCGCAGTATCATCATCGACATCAATGTGTTCATCTTTACCAGTGTCAACGTTCTCCATTTCTAGGCCCTTAACGGTAATTTCTTCGTTCATTGGGGTTTCTTTGAAGTCCCAATCATTAACCCGACGATTCAAGACAAACGTTACGCCTTGTTTCTTCAAGTAATTAATTAATGGTAGCATCAAACTTTCGTACTGATTGTATCGAGTTCGGTTAACCCCCACGAGCGTGTTAATTTGGGTAAATTCGTAAATCATTTGGTGCATGTAACGCCTGAGTTCTTGAGCTGAACTCTGGGTACGAAAGGCAAAGGTTGTCTCCCACATGTACCAGAAGTTAGTTTGAAACATGTGGGGATCGTCCTTGAAGTAATCAGCAATGGAGACGTTATCAAGTTCGGTTTCTTTGTCGTCTGGCATCATGATTAACTTCGTCAATAGGAGCCGATCCTTGTTGTTAAATCCCATTTTAGCGGAATTAATAATGCCCTTTTCGCCTTCCATCAAACGCGCTTTATCGTAGGTCCGATGCTTAGAATCAAAGTCACGAGTGTCCTCTGCAGCCGTCATTCCCTCTTCGGTGGCTGACGGAACCCGACTTAAGAGATCCATCAAATCAACGTAGGTCCGGTAATTCAACATTCTTCCCCCACGAGCGACAAAGCCAGTCTGGTCAGACGTTTCGTGATTGCGATTCCAGTATTCATTACCGGTCACGTCCGTTTTGGCACCATCATTTGCGCCATGGTCGTCTAATGAATAGAAAGTAATGTTCTTTCCGTCCCAGTGACCTTCTTGAATCAAGTAAACGGCGGCGGCCATGTTGGAAATGCCGGCACCAATCATAATTGCTTTTTTCTTAGTCATATTAAACCTCCTAGATTTAAATACGTAGTAAGCATTTGTCTCTATGTTAGCAGTTTCACATATGCTTATATCTATATTATAACGTACCCAAAAGTTGGAATGTAACTTATCAATTTGATTTAATAATTTATTTAATTAATGTTCTTACGTCAACCATTAAGCAACTCACATGTCAGCCTGCGAATAGATAATTAAGGTCGTAATCTGGTACAATATAGTAGAAGAAAGGTGGTAATTACTATGCCAGAAACAGTATTTTTCAATCCCGGCGACTCACTTGGAAACTTTCACGACTATAATGATGCAGTTCGTTCTGCTCAACTTTACCGTGACAAACAAGTGGAGGCCAAAAACGTCGTAGTAGTTCATGGAAAAGACAAAAAATCATTCGATATTTTCCTTTCGGATAACGCTCAATCAGATGCTAAAAATAACGATCAAACTTCGCCCTATTACGTTAATAAACGAATCTAATTAATTGATTTAATTTAATTGGAAATTACGTAATTATTAGTGTACAATTGATTATATTAAATAACCAAACGTATGTTCGCAATTACGTAATATGTAAAAAGAAAGGAATTTTATGGCAAATTCTAAAAACAGTGTCGACGGGCGTCAAATCGAGCTCGATAAAGCACTCAGCAAAATCAAAAAAGAATTTGGAACTGGCGCTATCATGCGGATGGGCGAATCCCCTAACCAAAACGTTGATTCCATTTCAACCGGCATTTTATCCTTAGATATCGCCCTTGGCATTGGGGGTTTCCCTCGTGGCCGAGTCGTTGAGATCTTCGGTGCCGAATCATCTGGTAAAACCACGATTGCCCTTCAGACCGTTGCTGCCCTCCAACAAGCTGGCGGAACGGCCGCATACATCGATGCCGAAAACGCGATGGATCCGGAATACGCTCACAGCCTGGGAGTTAACATTGACAACCTTTTGTTATCGCAACCAGGAACCGGTGAAGAAGGACTGCAAATTGCCGATGCACTGGTACAATCCGGTGCTATCGACTTAATCGTTGTCGACTCAGTAGCTGCCCTAGTTCCGAAGTCTGAAATTGAGGGTGACATTGGTGATTCTCACGTTGGTTTACAAGCTCGTCTAATGTCACAGGCACTTAGAAAACTAGCTTCCAGTATCAACAAGACCAATACCGTCGTTATCTTCATTAACCAACTAAGAGAAAAAGTTGGTGTGATGTTCGGTAACCCAGAAACAACTCCTGGTGGTCGGGCCCTTAAGTTCTACTCAAGTGTGCGACTCCGTGTTAGTTCTGGTAAGCAATCAAAGGAAGGTCAAGACGTCGTTGGTCGAGAAACCAAGATTAAAGTCGTAAAGAACAAGGTGGCTCCCCCATTCAAGACCGTTGACACTTTGATGAGTTTTGGAAAGGGTATCGAACCGATTGCTGACATGGTCAACCTAGCCGTTGACAAAGACATCGTCGACAAATCTGGATCATGGTACTCATACGGTGAGGAACGACTGGGACAAGGCCTAAATAAGACCGTGGCCAATCTGCGTGACAAACCTGAGATGGTCGAAGAAATCAAGAACAAGGTCAGAGAAGCCTATGGCATTGCCAATGATGAAGAATCAAAGGACGATGACAGTGACAAGGATGCAAAATCCAAGTCAACTGACAATAAGGCCACTACTAAGAAAACAACCAAAGCAAGTACCAAAAAAGATAGCGAAACTAAGTTAGACGTTTAATTAAATGGAAAAGCATCAAATCATTATGTAATGATTTGATGCTTTTTTAATACAAATAATAATCTTGATAAAGCTTTAAACAATATTTTAATTAAATCTACATAAGTCAAATATCGAATACTCAAATGAATTTTCAGTGTAATTACACAACTATAAAAAACAATTTTTATAACTTTTAAAAAATTGTTGACTTTCTATATCGTTTAATTTATATTAATTATGGTAATTAAACCTCTCACAAGAAAGGAAGATTTAATATGAAGTACTTGCTTAATTTACAAGCACAACCAAACGTGGAGTTAAAGAAGAAGCGTCGTCATCACCATCACGGAGTACGAAGTAATATCAGTGTTCAATGTGATGTTCGAAGCAATGTAAGTGTCTTCTGTCAGTAATTTAACAATAGGTGTATTTATTATGAAAACTTTGCTAGACCTCCAAAAGACTGTGGGTAAAAATGCCAAGAAGCTTGTTGGCGGGAAAAAAGATTCTCATATTAGTGTTATGGGATGTGGCAACAACAGCAATATTAGTATTATGTGCAAATAATACTATAGGAGCATTTCATGAAACCTATTCTGCAATTACAACAACTTGATAATGTAGCATTAAGAAAAAAGCGCCGAAAAGGACGTAAGGGTTCTCATCTGAGCGTTGGATGCACAATTAACAGTGACGTTAGTATTCTTATATGCAAGAGATAAGAGAGCCCTAATAGGACTCTCTTTTTATTTTAAACTTAAAGGATGTAGTTATGGATTTAAGATATTTAGATTATTTAAAAAAAGGATCATTATTTTATCAACCCACCACAGCCGAAACAAACAGTTTAATTTATAAAGTTACTATTCACGACAAGGATAAATGGAATCATCATATCGATAAAAATTGGAATTATTTTATCAATAAAAATAGACAACTGCCAAACCAAGGGTGGAAAATTCATGTAACATCTCCCATTGATTACGCGCAAAAAACATTGGACCAAATCACACCGTATTTGATAGAAAATAACATTTCTTTTAAATTTGTTCCTACCAAAAAAGAATTAATTATGAAAAATTCAAAATATGGTGATCGATCTGCATGTGGAAAATTCATAACAATTTACCCCAAAGATGAAGATCAATTTATTCAACTATTAAGTCCCCTAACTGACCTAACCAATGACATCCCCAAGGGTGCATATATTTTAAACGATAAACAGTGGTACAATTCCAACATCTTCTTTAGGTATGGGGGATTTATTGGAATGCCAATGGTACATGATGGAAAAACGATCATGGGAATCAAAAATCCAAATGGAGAGTTAGTGCCAGACTTAAGGGTTCCATACTATAACGTTCCCTCATTTATTTCTGAACCAAAAGAAATTAAAAAAATGGATAAAATACAAACGATTGAATATTCCAAAATTGATTTAACTAAATTCAAACGCTATGAGGTTATTTCCGCAATTCACTTTAGTAATGGTGGCGGCGTCTATCAAGTCACAAAAGATGGTAAAAATTATGTAATGAAGGAGGGACGAAAACAGTCTGGAATTGATGCACAAGGGAATGATGGTTTTTTCCGTGTAAAGAATGAATACAATACCCTAAAAAAATTAAATGGGATTAACAGAACAGTTAAGGTCTATGATTATTTTGAGATATGGGAAAATAATTACTTGATTGAAGAATTTGTTCCTGGAAATTCATTATCCGATTTCATTCCAGAAAACTTTCCTTTCTCATACGAAAAGAATCGAAATGAATATTTAAAACTTATAGATCAATTAATCAAACAATTAAAAGTGGCAATCACAGAAGTTCATCAGGCTGGTTTTGCTATTGGTGACTTAAATCCAAATAATATTATGGTTACTCCTAACAATAACATTAAACTAATCGATTTTGAGACTGCTACCCTCCTCTCAAATGAATATCATCCAGAACTACAAACTATGGGATACGTTAATTCTAAAATTAGTGACTTTAAAAGTGCTGATTGGTTTGCTTACATGAGGATCTCAAGATTTTTGTTACTACCGATTGAGTTCGTTTCTGATTTGTCTTTAAAAATTGAAGAAAATCAAAATAAATGGATAACAGATTATTTTGGAGAAAAAGCACTTGATATATTACAAAATACAGAAAAGGATTGTAAAAATTTCATTCCAAAATTAAAGAACATTTTCGACGTCCCAAAATTTGAAATCAATATAAAAGCAGTAGACAAACTCATCAATGGGTTAAAAACCGGAATAATTGAATATTCATCAAATCAAAATGATAGTTTTTCAGGTGGTGACATTAGACAATTTATTGACAAGCTTGGAAAAGTTAACATCGCTAATGGTGGTTTTGGAATACTAATGGCATTAAATCGGAGTAATACAAAGTTAACAAAAGAAATCAATTGGGCTAATAATAGCAGCAAAAATCTTATTAGCCACTTCAATGAAGACACCAGTCTTGGACTATTTAATGGTATTTCAGGAATCGCGTCTATTTTAGATGATTTAAACTTACAGGAACATTCAAACCAATTTCTTGAATTTATACTTGATCAAAAAAATAGAATTTTAAAAGAAACAGATTACACTCTTTACTCTGGATTAAGCGGAATTGGTTTAAGTTTACTAGCCTTCTTTAAAAAAAATAATAATAATAAATTTTTAGAAATGAGTAAATTAATCGCGATCCGCTTAAATACATTATTTATAAATGGTTCGGGAACTCAACCAGATGATGAAGATACCATTCCTTATGGATTAATGAATGGATGGTCAGGCGCGAGTTTATTTTTATTACTACTATTTGATGTAACAAAAAACAAAGAAACTCTGAAAAATGCCAAAGATATGTTGAATTTTGAACTAGATAAAAACATTGAAATTTCCGACTCACAATCTGCAGAGATTTTGGATAATTCAATTGGTTTTCCCAGAATACTTCCATATCTAGGAGAAGGAGGAGTTGGTGTCGGATTAGTATTGAGCCAATTTATTAGACGCTTACATGAATTTCAAAACGAAAAATATTTAAACCTTCAAGAACAATTCACTAAAAATCTCCAAACTTACTGCACATACTCATCTGGACTAACCAGAGGGATCAGTGGAATTATCCTTATAGGAATTGATAATAAAAACAAATTATCCGACATCGATAAATTAGTCCAGTCATTAGAAAACTATCTGCTTGTAGATTCTAATAATAATATTATGTCACCCGGAACATATGGATATCGTTTTTCAAATGATTTGTTTACTGGAAATGCTGGTCTAATGACTGTCTTACAAGGCATTAAAGATAATAACGCTTGGAAATGGATGCCAGTGCCTAAATCTGTCTTAAATCAACTGTTTCTTTCCTAATCAAAATTAAATTAATGTCATCGTATAAAATCATTTATTATGATTAATTCTTAAATAAATTAAAAGTAGGAAAATAATGAAAAAGACAAAAATTAATTTCATTAAACTAGATGCCGGCTTCTTCGTTGGACTCGGTTTAAGTCTGATTGGAACAATAGTTTCTTTATTTATTCCCCTATTAATTGGTAAGGCTATCAACATTAAATCGTTACTCAGTCAAAAAAATAATACGTGGACAATTATTGGAATTTTGGCCTTGCTAATTTTTAGTGCCATTTTTACAGCAATTAGTGGATATTTGCTTAGTCGTTCAGGAGCCAAACAAATTGCAAATATTCGCACTCGTATTCAAGATCATCTTCTTTATTTACCAACTACCTATTTTGATAACCAATTAAGTGGAAAACTTTCTAGTAGAGTTATTAATGATGCCTCAATAATTCAAAACTTTACTACTGAAATAATTCCCTCTTCAATTAGTGGAATAATTACTGTGGTGGGAACATTTGCAATTTTATTTTCACTTGATTGGAAACTATCTTTACTTATCTTAATTGCATTTCCACTAGACGCGATGGTTACCATCCCAATTGGAATAATTGATGAGAAGGTTTCAATTAAATCTCAAGAGAAACTAGCTCAAATGAATGAAACCAGTTCTGAAAGTCTTAGAAACATTCGAGCGGTTAAATTAAATAACGCAGAACATAGTATCCAAAATAAATTCAAAAAAGACGTAAATGCACTTTATCATTTATCACTAAAAATGAATGCAATTTTTGCTATAACAGGTCCAATTCAAACCATGTTTGGACTTTTATTGATTATTATAATCATTTGGTACGGTGGTGTTCGGGTATCAGCTGGAACTCTTTCCATTGGAACCCTAGTCGCTTTTCTAATGTATCTATTCCAAGTAATTGGACCAATTAATGTCATAGCTGATTTCTATGCAAGCTACAAGCAAGCAAAGGGAGCAACAAAACAAATTACTAGAATCTTACAGTTAAGTCCAGAAAATAACTATAAAAATCCTGTTATTAAAAACACTTCAAAAAATTCAGTTATTAAATTAAAAAATGTATCTTTTTCTTATGAAAATCACCTAGTACTAAGTAATGTTTCAATGGATTTTACTCCTGGTGATAAAATTGCAATCGTTGGTCCCTCAGGCGCTGGGAAAACCACTATTATCAATTTATTAACAAGACTTTATCCAATCCAATATGGAAAACTCTTGTTTGATGACAATGACGCTTCTAATTTTTCTATTTCGCAATGGCGTTCGCTTTTTGGAGTAGTAACTCAAGATAACACTATTTTTTCTGGAACATTTTATGATAACTTAGTTCTTGGTTTAGTAAATATCCCAAGCAAATCAGAAATATCAACAGCAATTAAAATTGCTGATTTAGAAAATTGTGTATCATCATTACCAGATGGAATAAAAACAATCATTGGTGAACAAGGACTTAAATTATCTGGAGGACAAAGACAACGATTACAAATTGCTAGAGCATATTTAAAACATCCTAAATTCCTAATTCTTGATGAAGCAACTTCTAGTCTGGACTCTGATTCTGAACAATTAGTAACACATGAAATTGATAAGATGATGACCGGCAAAACAATTATTGCCATTGCACACAGACTTTCAACCATTATAAATGCCGATAAAATATACTTTCTAGACCGTCACAAAATATTAGGCTTTGGAAACCACGAAGAATTAATGAATCGAGTTCCAGAATATCATCGCTTCGTAAATGAACAATTCATTGATAAAAACTAAAAAAGCATCAAATCATTACATAATGATTTGATGCTTTTTTAGTTTGTTATTTAATTACGCTTTTCTCATTAACTTACTACCGACATAGTAGATAATGGCAATCACAATCATGGAAATGAAGGTGGCACCAACCGTCGCCTTAATAATTGGCAACATGTTTAACGCAATGTACAATACCACCCCGATGGCAATACATAACATCGCAAACCAGTTAATTCCATTTTTGTACCAATATTTCCCTGCGGGAGTTTCTAAAGCTTTCAAATCGTATTTCCCATCTGACAACCCAAAGTAATCAACCACCAAGATGGCAATGATTGGACCAAGGAACATCCCAGTATAGTTTAGAAATGCGGTAAAGGCATCAAGGAAACTACCGTTAATCAAAGGAACCAGCGTCAAAATCATGGACAAGATGGTAACGATGAACAGCGATTTATTCAAACTAATCTTAGGAATCAGGTTATTTAGAGCGGAGCCACCAGACTGAATGTTGACGGCGTTAGCAGTCATACTGGTCAAAACAATGACAACCATCGCGATGACACCCAGTCCCAATTTATTAGCAACCGTACTAGGATCGGAGTTATTAGGATTAAAGACCCCGGACGTCAAAGCAACACTCAGCGTCGTGCACAGACCGATGATGACGAAACTGACCATCCCAAGAATGGCACCGACGTATGGAGCCTGGGTGGCAATGCGTTTACTGGAAGTGAACCGGGTAAAGTCAGCTCCACCAACTACCCAGCCAAGGGCAGCCGCAGCAATCGTATCGAGGGCGACCCCAAATGGCATCCGGGCTTTCATTGGAACTTGATACTTGGCAATCTGTGAAAACGAAACGTCACGAAAGACCACGATGACTTCGATAATCACAAAAATAATTACCAAAATCACTCCAATTCGTTCGATAATTTGAACGGACTTGGGACCAGCAATAATACTAAGTAAGTGCAGAATGCTCATGATGATAATTCCAACAATAATCCCAAAGTAACCGCCAGGTTGACCAAACAACGCCCAGCCAAACATACTGTGAAACAGATACGCAAGTGACGTGGCGGCGATAAACGTATTAACGGCCGTCCACCCCATAAAGAGCGTCAGGTTAATGACTGATGGCACGACACTTCCCCGAATTCCAAAGGGAGCTCTGGACAAAATCGTGGTCGATGCTCCCGTTTGGTATCCCATGTAGCCCACCATGCTCAAAAACGCGAAAGCAATTGCCGAAGCAATGACGGCGGAACTAATTCCGCCAAAGAAACCAGCGGCGGCAATCACGCCACCAATGAACCAGGTTCCGTTGTTAGCGTTCGCTCCGAACCACGTGGCAAACATATCCCAATAGTTCATGTCTCGTTCGGAAATTGGGATTGACTCAAATGCATATTTCTTATTTCGCTCCATTTTATCCTCCAATTATTAACGACTGGTTTGGTTTACTGTCTGATGGTCGTATTTGCAACTTATTTCAAGTATACCACTGAAAGAATCCTTCACAACGAATAATTCGAACGCCTCCTCAATTACTAAAATTCTGAATTACATTAGGCAAATCATTAAGTTACCACAAATTCTATCATTCGTTTTTCTTTGAATCAATTAAGTTGGTTAGCTAATATTGTTCGTTTTCTATGAAAATAAAAACGCCAATCATTTTTGACTGACGTTCTTATTATTTACTTCTTAGCTCTAACCCGCTGCAAAGTATTATTTGATAGCAGGTATAAATATTCGTCTTTAACTGGTTTGCCCAAGATATCCGATAAAGCAATCCCATAGATATTTACCTGACCACGATACTGGTCAATGATCTTCTTGACACTTTCATCCGGCTTCTTCGGATTAACGAAATCGGTCTTGTAATCAAACAGAACGGGTCCCTCGTCTAAATCAAGATAACCATCAATAATTCCGTGGACCAACAACTTTTGTTTTGAATCGTTTTCAAATTCAGAGAAGATTTGGTCGGCCGAAACCAGCAGTGAAAACGGAACTTCCCGATGAAGTTGATCGGGATGAGCCTTAATCAATTTACCAAGGTCACTTTGATAAAACTCGACAACCGAGTCAACGTTGACCTTCTTAGCCACTTCTGGCGTAATTAACTTATCATTAACCAACTGCGCTAATAATTCTGAAATCGTCTCGTGATTAACCGGTTCTTTGACGTTAATCTTCTGCAAAATCAGATGAGTTGCCGTTCCAATCTCCATCGAGTTGGGTTGTCCGACCGATTGCATGAACTGCGGCTGTATAAACGTTGAGTTATTGTATCGCGTTCGTCTTAAAATCATATTGCGACTTTCGGCAACACTTCCCAGCTGAATGTTGTCCGGATCATCAAACAATCGTTTGATTTCCGAAACGGACTGATAGGCCGTGGTGGTAGTGGCTGCTTTGTATGGATATTTGAACCCCATAATCTGCTTAATTTGTGATTGATCAATTTGATCAGCTGGAAATTCCTGTTCCTCTGTGGCCGACTTTGTTTCGGTCGTCACAGGTTGCTGCAAATCCTTCGCCGTCACAAATTCGACCTTAAAGTTCGTCGGATCCTTCACCAAAACGGGAGTGGCATCAACTTTTCCGCGGTCCTGATAGTAGTTCGGATGACGAGCAAGTGCGGCCCCAATCCAGTCCATAAAGTTATTCGCACTACTTCTCGTGGACTGATTTAAGACCAGGTCTGAACTCTGATAGGCGCGCTCCCACTTCTTGGTCTCATCTTCGACCGACTTCTTGTTCTTAACAATCCCAGTAATGTAGAGTTGCTGTTCAGCCCGTGTCAGTGCAACGTACAACTGCCGCATCTCTTCGGCTAGCATACTGTTGTATTCTAAATCGTTAATGGCCACGTACTGCAAACTGGGCAACAGTTCATGCTTTTTTTGGTCTAAGTATTTAACCCCAATTCCCAATTTATTATTGAAAATGTAGTTTCCCCGGCTGTCAGAGTTATTGAACCGTTTGGTGGCGTCCATCAAAAAGACCACCGGAAATTCCAGTCCTTTACTACCGTGAATCGTCATGACGTGGACCGAGTCGGTCTCAATTTCTGCAGGGGCCTCCGCTAAATCGTCGTCCTTGTCCTGCAGTCGTTTGACAAACTGCACGAAGGCAAACAAGCCCTTAAAACTACTCTTTTCGTATTCAGCGGCCCGTTCGTACAAAGCGTGCAGGTTAGCCTGGCGCTTCTTTCCAGCTGGCATCCCACCAACGTAGTCCAAGAAACCCGTCACACTGTAAATGTGCCAGATCAAGTCCGAAAGCTCATGCTTTGTCGCAAAGTCCTTAAAATCATTCAGTTGGTCCAAGAACAACTGCACTTTTTTGGAAACCAAGTTCCCGAATTCGGTTGGTTCCTGTGTCGGATAGTTGTGGTAGAAATCAAGAAGCGACGTGAAATAGTCACCAGTCTTATGGTTAATTCGCAGATAAGCCATCTCATTTTCATCCATTCCCACGATTGGCGAACGCAGGACAGCCGCGAGCGGAATATCTTGATAAGGATTATCAATAATCTGTAAGAGTGACATCATAATCTGAACTTCAGTGGTTTTAAAGTAGCTCTCGCCACCATCAATTGAAAGTGGGATCTGTTTTTGGGCAAATTCCTTGGAAATATCTAAATTGTTCTTACGGGTTGGTTCCAAGATGGCAATATCACCGTAACGAATGTCACGCATCTCGTGCGTGGCCTTGTCGTAGATCTGTATCTTCTTTTTCATTAAGTCCTGGATTTGATCGGCGACCATTTTAACCTGACCTTCAGAACTACTGTCTGGTTCAAGGGTCAGATCGTCGTCATCATGGTCTGAATCATCAACGTACATCATGATATTGGCGTTTGATTGAACGTCGTCACCGTAGTAAGTGGCCCCGTACTTCAACTTGGCGTTGCCGGTATAGTTCATTTCACCAAGACCCCGATCCATGATTTGAGAAAAGACTAAGTTGGTAAAGTCATCGACGTTTTTGGCCGAACGGAAATTATCGGCCAAAACGACCGCCGTATCCGGATTATCGGATTCTTGATAATCGTCTAGTTTTTCCAGAAACATCCCGGGATCGGCCAACCGGAAACGATAAATCGACTGCTTGACGTCTCCTACCATAAACATGTTCTCATGTTTCGGATTCTTCATGGCGTTTAAAATGGCGTCTTGAAGACGATTATTATCCTGATACTCATCAACCATGATTTCATTAAAGTAGTTCTGAAACTGATGTTGAATTTCAGGATTGTCCTTGCCCTTTCCCGTCAAAATGTTTAACGCAAAGTGTTCAATATCAATAAATTCGTAGGCGTGCTTTTGTTTTTTGACCTCAGCATAGCGCGTCGAAAACGTCTTAACGACGTCCACTAACTTGTTAACGATGGTTTCAGAATGATGAATCACATCCAGATTTTTTGCCTGTTTGGCAAAAAAGTATCGATTGGTAAGATTCTTTTTGATCGTATCATCAGCATTTTTACGCAGTTCCATGGCTCGTTTCTTGAATTCTTTTTGGGAATCATCCACCTTTTTCCGAGACATGGTTCCCAGTTTAAAATCATGAAATACATCATAGAGGGCATCCCAGTCCGCTGTTTTCAACCGATCGTAAATCTGATTCAACTTTTTAATGTCAGCTTCAACCAAATCGGCCCGATCAGACATGGCACCGTTTAAAAATTCCTGACGGGACTGTTCAAGTAAGCTAATGGCCTGCTTCATTTTGTTTTGAAGTTCTGGGAGGAGGTATTTCTGGTAAAACGCACTCCGAGTGATACTACCGTCCATTTGATACAAGTCTGAAAGCTTATCTAACCACTCCACTGGATCTCGATCAACGTTTGCGAAATCATAAAGTCCCAGAACCACGTCGGTTAAACCGTCGTCACCTCGATCACTAGAAAAATTGCGGGTCAATCTGGCAAATGACCCATCCTCATCGTCTCCGTACAGGTCTTCACGCACGTCTTCCCAGACGGAATCCCGGAGCATCTCCAGCTCCGTTCGGTCGGCCAAAATCCGAAAGTTGGGATCTAGGTCAATAGCGTAGTAGTACTTCTGGACCAACCACTGGCAAAAAGCATCCATCGTTGAAATGTGGGCCACTGACAACTTCCGAATTTGTTTGACTAAGTTTCGTTTTTGCGCATTGTCACTGGTCTGATTAATTTGATCTTGGAGACCCTTTTTAATGCGATCCTGCATCTCCTTAGCGGCGGCCTTCGTGAACGTCACAATCAACAGATGGTCAACGTCAACGCCGTGTTCGACCTTATTTAGGACTCGTTGAACCAACACCCGGGTCTTTCCCGAGCCAGCTGAGGCCGACACTAACGCATTTCCCTGAAACTTTTCCGTAATGGCCTTTTCTTGTTCGGGGGTAAAATTCATACTATTGTTCGCCATTATCACGTGCCTCCTTTCTTAAGAAGTCAATCACGTCCTTGTTGTTCCCCATGTCTTTCACAATTCGATAGTTATTTTCAGTTAATAATGGGTCAAACTGCATCACCGGTTTATAGGGAGAATAAATAATCTTGGATTGGTCTTTATACTGAGACGGTTCCAATTTAATGTTTCCGGCAAAAATCTGCTTACCGGCATTCTTAATCCGATCTTCAGTCCGTTTCAGTAGAAGGTCCAAGTCACGTGGTTCAACAATGCTGGTCTTGACCGCATTACTGTATAAATCACCCTTACTGGTAAACTGATATGGATAAATATTACCGGCATCGTCAACGTTATTGACCATGTCTTTTAACATACCGTCGTTATTAACCAAGAGGCCCGTGTACTTATGAGCCTTCATCAATGCAGCTTCCAGCTGCTTCGGATCATCAAAATTCTTGACGTCCTGCGGCTTCAAAATCGGGTCAAAGATGTGCATGTAAAGCGCTCCCGCTAACTTCACCTTGTCAGTAGTAGACAGCTTGTCCTGATTTTGTAGCACCGCATCAAGGTAAGTCATCATCTGCATCCGCGTTCCGTCATAGGCTTCCGATAAATCAATCTTCTTTTCACCGGATTTATAGTCGACCACCCCGAGATACTCAGTCCCATCAATGAACATCTGGTCAATCCGGTCAATTCGGCCCCGCACGTTCACCGAGTGTTGACTGCCTAAATCAAAGTTCAGACCGTCAATGCCATTCGGTTTTCCGGGTTCACCAAAGATGACCTCGGTGTTTTTCGGCCGCATCTTGGTGTAGTGGGACTGGTCTCTAAGCGCCGTCGCCATCTGGATCACGGTTTGAACTAACTGCCTAGCAATGTACTCCATCCGGTTAGAACTCTTCAGGATTTCGTACTGCAGGTTCGGGTCGTTTTCAATAATGGTATCAGTGATTTCAGTTACCATGTTTTTAATCTGTTCGTTGGTTAATTTAGTAATGTCAATGTGTTCGGCATTAATCTTCTTGACCAGCTCATCAAGGGACTCATGGTAGAACGTTCCCGTACTGCTGGGATCAAGGTTAAACTCGTCTCGTTCTCTTAGTCGCAGTCCATACTTCAAAAAGTATTCGTACGGATCATAGTAGAATTCTTCTAGCTTAGAAATGGAGGTATTAATCGTTTTCCCGTACAGCCCCGTCACAATTTGTGGCTTCAAAGAAGCTGGCACGTTCTCATACGTCAGACTGCCAAGTAACTTCTGCGTGATGGTCCGCATCGTTGGGTCATTTTCAAGGTTCGCTTTAATCTGATTCCAAGCCGGACTCAATTTTTTACCACTAACCTTCGCATCGAGTGCGGCCTTGACCAAAAACTTCAGGGTGGCACGCTTGGAACCAATGAACTGCCGAACATCATTAGAATCCGATGCTGGCGTCCCACTTACATGTTGCTCTTTTAGGTTAAAGTGATCCCTAATTCTGGCAACGTACGGTGAGATGGACTGAGTCACGTCTTCCTTTCCGCCACCCAAATTGTACGAAAAGACCAATTTATTAGACGGGGTCATGAAAGCTAAATAATTTAAGTAGGGTTCGTTGACCATCTGGGTCTCACTGTCGTCATTTAAATACTGATCATCAGTAAAATGATCGTTCATCTGGTCACGATCAGCGTCGTTAAAAAGACTATCGTTTTCAATGGTGGCCGGCATACTATTGTCGTCAGCCCCCATCACAAAGGTCACTTTTTTATCGTTCAACTGGACTAGTCCAGTTTCAGAAATCGTGACCTGATCCAAAGTAGAAGGAATCTGGGAGTATGACGCTCCTTCAAAACCAGCCTTTAAGAGGTCCAAGAAGGTGTCCATCTCAAAGGGATGATCACCCAAAAAAGTCACAAAGTCGTCCAGTAAACCACACAGCGTGTTCCAAACTTGTTCAGACTGACCAGCTTCCTGTAAGTCACCACGTTCAGTGGCATGATCCTGCCAGTGTTTTAGTTCATTAATCACACCATTCTCGTCCAAAAATTGGTACAGCAGGTTGGCAGCATCTTTCCCCGTCTTGGCTTGCGCCATTTTCTTATAAAATGGTGGTAACGTTTCTTTTACAAAGTGGCGAATGACGTTGATGTCAGTGGAGATTTCCTTATTTCGATTTGACACAATCCCCGTATCATTATCAGAAACAGTGGCGTACTCCCAGTCTTCGTCCTGAGTCCAGCGTTTTCCTTCGTAGCCATTCTTTAGGACTAAATTTTCACACAACGAAAGACAGCGGCGGTAACGGTCAAGGTTCATTGGCTTTCCGTCTGGATCTTTTGGCAGTAACAATTCTGACTTTAGTAATCGCATCACATCGTCGTAGCGGTAATTCCGTTTCCGATCGGTACGATAGATGGAAAGCAACGCGTCAATTAGTTCCACTAGGGGATGATTATCCATGTGTTTCTGAATGTCCACGAAATACGGAATTTGTTGCATCTGAAAAATGGGATCAATGACGTTTTGATACTTGTCCAAATGTCTGGTAACCACCATGAAATCGGAGTAACGAAAGCGTCCCGTGGCAACCATCTGACGAATCATGGTCGCAATGTTCATCAACTCGTCATAATTGGAATCAGCCCGAAAAAGTTCGAGGTCCGAGTTGCCATTCGTGTTCGGCAAAATTGGGGAGCCCACTTGACTACTTGAAATCCAGTAGTCCTCTAGTTCCTTAATGCCGTCATTACAACGACAGTCGCCCGCGTACTGATCAGTCATGATTTTGACCCCGCTTGCCTTAGCGTACTGGTACAGCTGGTTGTACAGTCTTCCCGAACGCAAAAAGAAGGCCGAGTTATCGGGCATTTCATTTGGATACGAACGGTCCAAGTTGAGGTCAATCGTGATGTCTTTGGCCTTATCAATCAACGTTTTGACGATGTCTAGTTCCGAAGCGGAAAACTGGGAGAAACCACTGATGTAAAAATGCATCTGGGACAGGTCGGTGTTCAGTAGGTACTGGTTTAACATTGTCAAAGTCTGTGAGCTATAGACGTATTTTCCGTCCGTTTTTTTCAAGAATTCGCGATAAATCACGCTAATGTCTTTCAGTTTTCCCTGTAATTCGGGATTAATCGTTCCAGGATCAAGATCAGCAATCTTATCCAGCGTATCGGGGTCAATCTTGCCCTGCTGCAGTTCGTTAATCTGATCAGCCACCTGCGAAATAAAACCTGGTTGGGCTCCTTCACCCTTAAATACGGATAATTGTTCCTGTTGATTTTCAATAATCTGAAAAATAATCATGTTGATAGCATCTTTTGAAAGCCGAGGTAGTTGGTACTCCTTACTGTTGCCGAGAAAATACCACATCAATCGTGAAAAGGAAAAGACCTGGACCCGTGTCTCAGCAAACGTGCTCTGCTGCTTATGATTCAATTGTTTCAGCGTCCCTAGTTCGGACTCAAACTTGATGTGATTCGGTACCAAATAAAAATAAGCATCATTTGGATGTTGCTGCATGGACTGATCAAGATCGCCGACCACTTTTTTAAAATGATCGTTACTGGCTTTGCCTAAAACAAATTGTAGTGCCATTATGCTTTCCTTTCTGAACGCTCCTCAATGAGTGCTTGTGACTGATTGATAAATTTCTCGTTCACGATTGCGTCAATTACAAAATGTGCAACCGTTTCATGGGAAACGTCTCCAACTGGAACGGACTTTCCTTCTTCAATCGTATGACCATCGTTGTGTTTGGTATTAACTACGTTAACCAAGCGAAAAACAGTGTAGGGGATTTCCGATTCATCAATTACTTTTATGGCGTACTGTTGCTGCTTTAAAAATTCGGAAACATCGTCAACCCCGGGATAATCCAACTTTCCGTCAACTTCTTTGTCAATGCCTGCTACCGAAAGAAAAATAACTCGTTCTAGTTGAAGGCGGTGCGAATAAATCACGGAAAACAACGCTTCCATGTCCAAATCGACGTCCATCGGTCCCAGAAAAGAAACCACGATATCAACATCCTTTAAGTGTCCCTGATACGTCCGTTCCTTAGTAAAATCGCCCGCGGTAATCTCAAAAACCTGAAATTTATTACTTCTATTAAAATAGTTAAAGACCATTTGTTCGGCCGGAGTATTTCCTAATAATAAAATCTTCTTCATCTCTAAAACTCCATTCATACTCTAATTCTAACAAACATGTCAACGGACGTTAATGCACGATTTTTGCCTTGTAATTAGTATCGTTCGTGATTTGACACATTTTAACTTTGTGTTATCCTATTATCGTAATTCGTTTTTGAAAAACCGAATATTAATTTGATAGGAGTTGTGGAAATGGCTAATCGAATTGCCTCGCTTTTTCACTTTCAGGAATTAGGAACTAACTTCACCCGTGAAACGGTTGCGGGAGTTACGACCTTTGTTTCCATGGTGTACATTTTATTCGTAAACCCGAACGTTTTGGGTGCCGCAGGAATGGATAAAGGTGCCGTCTTTACGGCAACGGCCCTCGCCTCTGCCTTTGGCTGTTTCCTAATGGGAATCATCGCAAACTATCCGTTTGCATTATCCGCCAGTCTGGGGCTCAACGCCTTCTTTGCGTACTCCGTATGTATTGGGATGAAGATTCCATGGCAGACCGCACTAGCCGGCGTGTTTGTTGCCTCCATTCTTTTCGTCATCTTGACCTTGCTCAAGTTGCGAGAAAAAATCATCGATTCAATTCCATCTGACTTAAAATCGGCCATTGCGGGTGGGATTGGCCTGTTCATTGCCTTTCTAGGATTGAACAATGGTGGGCTTGTGGTTGCCAATAAGTCAACGTTAGTTGGACTTGGTTCGTTCAGTAACCCACTCACTTTACTGACGGTTGCCGGCTTAGTCATCACCTTGTTCTTGATGGCCGCTAACGTTCCAGCCTCAATCTTCATTGGGATGGTTGCTTCAGCCGTAATTGGAGTCCTTTTCGGATTAATCAAAATGCCTACCGGAATCGTCTCAGCAGTTCCAAGCATTAAATCCACTTTCCTAGTAGGATTATTCAACGTTGACAAGATCAACACGCCCCAGTTAATTGTCGTCGTGTTGACGTTCCTTTTGGTAACCTTCTTTGATACCGCCGGAACGTTAGTTGGATTAGCCGAACAGGCTGGTTACATGAAAAACAATAAAATTCCACGAATCGGCCGTGCTTTAGGTGCCGACTCGGTTACCATGCTTGTTGGTTCACTTCTTGGAACTTCGCCAATGGGTGCCTACGTCGAATCTTCAGCTGGCATCGCAGTTGGTGGTCGTTCTGGTTTTACCGTCATTGTGACCGGAATTCTATTCTTGTTAGCGATGTTCTTCTCACCACTTTTGACCGTCATTACCAGTCAAGTCACTGCTCCAGCACTAATTATCGTTGGAATCTTGATGGCCAAGTCACTTGGTAACATTCATTGGAACAAGTTTGAAGTGGCAGCCCCAGCCTTTCTGATCGCAATTGGAATGCCACTAACGTACAGTATCTCTGACGGAATTGCACTTGGTTTCATCGCCTACCCAATTACCATGATTGCCGCTAAACGTGGTAAAGAAGTCGGTTGGATGATGTACTCGTTAGCAATTATCTTCCTAGTCTTCTTGTGGATACTAAACATTAAATAACAAAAAGTCCCAAAATGAATTTGAAAGTTCATTTTGGGGCTTTTTTAAGAAATGGTAATACTAAGTTTTTTTACCTAACGCCGTCGCAATTTTTGAAAGCGTCTTTACACTAACGTTATCACCCTTCTCAACGCGGTTAACAGTTGACTGAGGAATTCTAGCCTTTTTAGCAAGTTCTCTTTGAGAATATCCCGCATCTTTTCGTGCTTTCATAACTGAAACAGCACCTTCTAATTGCCTTCTTCTTTTTGAACCCCACTCTTAAAGCCGGGTTCTTTTTTATCTCTATCTAAGACATACTTTTCTAACTTATTCATTATATTCTCCCCTTATCAAGGATATATTTATTTTTTGTTCTTTTCCCACTTGCAAGATTTTTGTATCTTTTTCGTAAATATATAGGTAAATAATTTTTTCAAAACAATTAAGCCAATTTCATTGTAACCGCTTCCGAATGGATTATACTCAAGGTGAGATCCGAGTTAGCTAACTGATTCTCATAGTTATTTGGTCACTAAAGTTTAATTCAAGTTTATTTATAATAAGGGAGAGTTATTATGGCATATGAGACTGTAAATCCATTTAACAACGAAACAATTAAGACTTATCCAAACGCTACCGACGCAGAATTAGAGCAAGTCCTAAAAACTGACGAAGCGCTTTATCAAAGTACTAAAAAACAAGACATTAAAAAACGAGCTAAAATCCTTCACAACGTTGCCAAGGCTTTGCGTGACAACAAGGACGATCTAGCTAAGACCGCTACCATTGAAATGGGCAAGTTGTTCCGCGAATCTCAAGGTGAAGTTGAACTTTGTGCCATCATTGCTGATTGGTTCGCCGACCACAGCGAAGAATTGCTTCAACCAAAGGCCATCTCTTCAATTGTAACTGGTGAGGCTGAAGTTCACTACCACGCCCTCGGGACGTTAGTCATGGTTGAGCCATGGAACTTCCCTTACTACCAAATTATGCGAGTCTTCGCTCCCAACTTTATGGTCGGAAACCCAATGATTTTAAAGGATGCTTCAAACATCCCAGACTCAGCTCAATCATTTGCGGACGTCATCAGAAAGGCTGGGGCACCAAAGGGCGCTTTAACCAATATGTTCCTATCATACGACCAGGTCACAAAAGCCATCGAAGACAAACGGGTTCAAGGAGTAGCACTAACTGGCTCCGAACGAGGTGGATCTTCAGTCGCTGAGGCCGCTGGTAAGAACCTCAAGAAAAACTCAATGGAACTGGGTGGAATGGATCCATTCCTGATTTTAGATGACGCTGATTTAGACAAAGCGGAAGACATTGCTTGGCGGGTTCGTCTCTATAACGACGGTCAGGTCTGCTGTTCTGACAAACGTTTTATCGTCATGGACAACGTTTATGACAAGTTTGTTGAGAAATTAAAGGAAGACTTCAGTAAGGTTAAAATGGGCGATCCAATGGACCCATCCACAACGCTTGCTCCAATGAATTCAAAAAAGGCTAAGGACAAACTTCAATCCCAAGTTGATGCCACCATTAAAGCCGGCGCTAAGGTAGTCTATGGCAATGAACCAGTTGATCTCCCAGGCCAATTCTTCATGCCAACCATTCTTACCGACATCGACAAGTCTAACCCTGGTTACACCACTGAATTCTTTGGTCCAGTTGCTTCGGTCTACAAGGCCCACAGTGAACAAGAAGCCATTGATTTAGCCAACGACAACCCTTATGGACTAGGTGGAATCGTCTTCTCTGGCGATCCCCAACACGGCGCCAAGGTTGCCGACCAGATTGAAACCGGGATGGTCTTTGTTAACAACTTCCTCGCTTCCCTTCCAGCATTACCATTCGGTGGTGTGAAGGGCTCTGGCTACGGAAGAGAAATGAGTGACATTGGTCAAATGGCCTTCGTCAATCAGCAATTGATCGTTACCGCTCAAGAACCAGATATGCATAACCTGGCAGGTGCACTGGTTGCCACTGATCCTGAAAAATAAATCAAACTAAGAATGAACTTAAATAATTCATCCTTTTTAATAAAGAAGAGTCTAGATCGTTTGATCTAGGCTCTTCTTTATTTTTAAATTTGAACGTTAGAGAATTGGGGCTAACAAACGGCTAAAGTGCTGCTTGAAGTTTAACCACCATGATTCCGATTCAAACATCTTTGTTGTTTGAAGGGTACTATTCTTCAAGTCCTCTTCAAAAATTGCTCCCATTTGTTTTCCAAATGCTTCATCATAGGTAAATGAATTAATCTCGAAGTTTAGTTTAAAACTACGATAATCCATGTTAGCGGACCCAACTGAAACAATTTTATCATCAACGACCACCGTTTTAGCGTGCATAAAGCCGTTATTGTAGTAGTAGACTTTGACCCCCAGTTTGGTTAACTGACGTGCATAGTACTGGGTGGCCCGGTATACGAACGGATGATCCGGCATGTCTGGCACGATGATTTGGACGTCAACGCCCGACATGGACGCAATCTTCAAGGCATCTAAGACCGATGGGTCAGGGATTAAATATGGCGTAGTAATCTGGACCTTGTGTTTGGCCATTTCAATCATCTTAATATAGCCAATCTTAATCTGTTCCATACTGGTATCAGGGCCACTGGAAACAATCTGCATCACCGCTTCACCGTCGGTATGAATGACTGGATAGTACTTCTTGATCATTTCGGGGTTGTTGGGATTAATTTGGAGTTTTCCATCAGTGGCGTTCCAATCCAAAATAAACTGGGACTGGAGTCCATAAATGGCGTTTCCGTGAATCCGAATTGAACAGTCCTGCCAATTGCCAAACTTCTTGCTCCAACCCATGTACTGGTCGCCGATGTTAAAGCCACCGACGTAAGCATGCTCACCATCAATCACTAAAATCTTGTGGTGATCTCGAAAGTTAACCCGGAAATCGAAGAAATTAGAATGGGTGTGTAGAAAAGGGTAAGCATGGCCGCCCGCTTCAAACAGCGGTTTAAAGAACTTCTGCGTGGTTCCCATCGAACCCCATGAGTCATAGATGACCCGGACGTCAACGCCCTCTTTGGCCTTCTCAACCAATGCCGCTAAGACCTTTTTACCAATTTTATCAGCATAAAAAGTATAGAATTCAAGGTTAATGGAACTTTTCGCGTTCTTAATGTCAGAAAACATCTGATCCATCAACTTGTCGCCATTAGTGAAAACGTCGATTTTGTTGTTGTCATAGAGTGGCGAGGTATCAGAATTCATAAACATGCGAACCATGTTAGCCGACTCCCACGCAATCTGTTTTGATGGTGTGTCAGCATCCTTCGGTTTTTTAAGCATTGCTTTTTCTTCACTAAGTTCGTGTCTCACGTGTTTTTTCACGCTACCCTTTAACCGAAAGAACTTACTCTTAGGTAGTTTTCTCCCAAAGAAAGCGTAAATAATGAAACCTAGTAATGGTAGAAATACCAGTACTAAAAGCCATGCCCACGTTGCGGCGATGTCTCGGGGTTGCCTGAACACGGTAATAATCGCAAAAATCGCATTACCGATGACGATAATGTGCCAAATTAACATCCAATCAATTGCCATTGTAGATCCTCCTAGGTTTTATACGTCTATAATACATAATTTTAAAAGACTTTGCTTACTTTTTTGCTAACGATGGATTAAAATAATATGTACTTCGCATGAAATAGCAGGTGATGAAAATGAATTCTTACTTTGTCCTCGGACTACATGGTGTGCACAGTTTTTCGATTCTTCATCGATTAGTCAACGCCTTAATTGCCAACCCGCAGGTCGCAACCGTGGTCTTTGCCGCCATAGTAATCGCGATCTTAGTCTATCAATTGTTTTTGAGAAAATAAAAGTGTTTCATAGTTGGCGATTAGTAAACATCGCTCACAACTACGGAACACTTTTTTATGTTTCATTTATATTTATAATGATGATTGATTGTATTTTGAACACGTTGGTTAATGATCAACAAGAACGCTAAATTTGAGAACGCCAATATTAGCATCGGAAAGTAATCGATGGGGAGACTAATTAGTACCAAAGATAACGATCCAAATATCATAAATTCAACGACGTACAATCCAATTTTTAAAAACCACTTCATCTTACTCTCCCACCTATTCTACTGCTTGTTTAATAATTATTGATGCAAATTATACAAGCAATATAAATCAGTGTCTACCGCTTAGTAGCGGTGTTTTGGAATTTTAACCCGCTGTTAAATGGATTGTAATAGTGTATAATGTCACAAACACTTTTTTCATGCCAAAACAACGAATGTAAATTTAAAAAAGAGGTAAATTACTGTGAAACGAACTTACGTTAAAACCAAAAATGGAATATTTACGTGTTTTTACCAATAACATTTTGTGATCAATAACTGTCCTAGCTATGCATCCCAATAACGATTCATTAAAGTATGAAGCCATTGTACTGGCAGCTGTATATCAATGCGATTGCTTTTTTATAATTATATATTATCATACGGAATAAAATAATCCATAAAAAAACACCCTCCACATCAGAAGGATGTTAAATCAATTTTTATTGTAATGAATCCCATGGATCCAACTTGATTGGAGTCTTCTTCAAGACCTCTTTTTGGGTGTGTTTTAGATAACTCTTCTTAACAACCACTTCGTAAACGAAGTCCTGCATCCATTCGTCGGTCATTGCGAAGTAACCATCGTCTCCCACCTTCTTGCCCCAACTGTTTTCAACTTTCCATTTCGTTGGAACGTCGTTGATTAAATCAACACCGGTCAACGTCATGGCGTGGGAAACTTCAGCTTCGTGGTACTTGAGGCGTTCAGCCTTAGTCATGGTCATGTTTACATCAAATAAGGCAGATTGACGGTAGAGTTTGCTGTCTAAGTAACCCTTTTGTCGGTTCATTTGATGCAAAACATCATTTCCAAACCAAACAGTCTCGCCATCTTTAAGTTGCTTAATGGCGGCTTCCTTCAGTTCGTCCATTGGAGCGTTCAAGAACTCAATTGGCATGCCACCCTCAACGTTGTTTTGACTTGGAAGGGAATACATCTCATCCATTTTCTTGTCAGGTGAGTTGGTTAAAACGACATAATCGTTTAGGTCAACGCCGATGTACTTGTCGTAAAATTGTTTGGGAGTCAGACCCTGGTCTAAATGATACTTCTTATCATCATCACGATATTCAAGGTCAAAGGTCTTTGGTGGAACACCAAATGAGTAAGCCGTCATGCGGTAGACCTCTGTCATCATTTTCTGTTTCATTTGATTAATATCATCGTCTGAGGCATCGGAATTAACCAAGTTTCTGAGGACCATCCCGTCATGACGTAACTTTCTGTCCATCACTTCATCATAATCAGTGGTGTCATCAGTCACAGCCGTTTCAGGAAAGGCCTCTTTTGGCATAACGCCGTACTTTTGAACCAGTGCCGCAGCCATGGCCCATTGACCACCATCTTCACCTGGCATACTCAAATAAAAATCAACATCCCGGTCACTAGTGGGACGATCGGCCAGTGCAATCATCCGGTCGTAAAACATGTTAGCCCGTTCAATCTTATCCCAGAAGAACAGGTAGTTTTGGGATAACTCAAAGTCTTTCTTGTTGTACTTGACCGCAAATTTATGTCTCAGGGTGTTTAACAATGAAAATAGCCAGCAGCGGCCACTGTGTTTCTGATTAGAAACCGTTCCCGTATCAATGTCAATTGAAAAGGTGCGGTTTAAGCGGACTGCGGTCTTAGGATCTTCAGAAGCTTTATCAATCCCGTTGGTCATGATGGCCCGTGAGATCACTTCATTTTTTGGTTGCACTTCCAGATCGGCCTGCATTTGATCAACGTCATCTGGTGTAATTGGGTGGTTAAATTCTGTCATTATTTTTGTCCTTTCTTTCGATTAATTAGTTAATTGTAATTCTAAGTCCCAACTAATCGTTTTACAAGCGAAGGGACTAAAAATTAGGATTCGTCATCCGCATCAGCTCGGGTCCCCGGTTGACCAGTAGCATGCCCTTCCCGTCTTCAAATGAGAGTCCCTCAAATTCACGGTGACCGTCAGTAATAATCGTCCGGATGTCGCTGGTCTTGAGGTGGCCTAACTTATTGACCGGAATTCGCATGACCCCACCATTAGAAACGAGGTAAAGGTTATTATTCTGACCGTTATATGCCAGGGACTGGGGTACAATGCCAGGAGCGTGTCGGATTAACTGCGGAATTAGTTTGAACTTAGCTCCCCGTTCGTTAATCTGACCGCGATAAATCTTAACGGCTCCCCTTGGAGCGATGCCGTGATGAGTAATGCTGTAAAAATACGCCCGACCGGTTTTATCAAAGGCGAGGACCATTCCCATTGGAACCTTACCAGGAATGGTCGACTGAACCCGTGTTCTGACTTTTTGTTCTGGCTTTAAGGTGTCCATGTTCAGACGTTGGACAACCGGCTTAAACCCATTCTGTTTGATAAACCACATCTGTTTATTCCTAGGGTTATAGGCCATCGACTGCCCATGCCCCGTGTGAAAGACGGGCCCAACCTTGATGGCGGCCAATTCGGTCTTACTATGACGAAACTTCCCCATGTAGCCTGGCAAGTCAAATCCCAGTTCGTTTAGCTTTTTTAAATCATAGCGCACCACGAACCCGGTGTTGGAGCCACCGTAGAAGGTGTACATAACGTACGCATACTGTCCGTGTAGTACCACACTCTGTGGATTACGCATCAGCCGGTGATTGCGGTCGTTCAAACGCGCGTATCTACTGGTATAAGTAGGTAAAAAGTACTGGGTAACAAAGTCAGAATGACCGTCACCCCGAATCGTATGTAAAGTGTTCGGATAGTTCTCATTTGGTTTATAGGCCGATTCGTATGGATAATAGCCCCGTGAGTAATCCTTGTTGTCAACTACCTGATAGGCATGTGCTTGTTTTGATGATTGGGTCTCATTTTGATTTGATTTCATAAATTCTAAAAGGTAAAAAATGACGACCAATCCAACAAAAAGCAGACACATCACAAATAAAAGCTTCTTCATCAATCCCTTCATATAATCCCCCAAAAATTAATTTAAATAAAAAGCTCATCATAAATATGATGAGCTTTTATTGATTTAATATCCTAATTCATTAATATTATACCGCTTTTGCTTGGTGGTACTCCATGGGAAGGTCTTGACAACCCCAACGACCTTCTTCTTTGGAACAAAGCCCCAGTAACGACTGTCATTTGAGACACTCCGGTGGTCACCTAAAACGAAGTACTCTCCCTTTGGCACTTTGACAGCCCCCTTATTCTTAGGCCAGTTCTTGGATAAACTAGTTAGATTCCAGTCACCAGGCATGCGATTGTAGTAGGTTCCCTGTTGCTGCTGACTCTTACTGATGTAATCTTGGTTAACCTTCTTGTTGTTAACGTAGATACTGCCACCCTTAAATGCAACAGTATCACCAGGAAGTCCAATTACTCGCTTAACGTAGTCGGTGTTCGGGGCAGCGGTTGGATCTTCCCCAGCCGCATTAAACACGACGACACTTCGATGCTTAATCTTCGCCTGTCTGAAGACCATGATCCGTTCTCCATTTTCAAGGTTCGGCTGCATCGACGGTCCATCAACCTTGGCCAGCGTAAATAGATATTGTCTGATTATTAAGGCTAGGATCAGTCCAATCACAATCGGAATCACCCAACTCATGACGCTCTTAAAAAATTTCATTTCAGATTCTCCTCAATCATTATGTATAATTTTATTCTATCACTAATGATTTGTCAGGGATGAACTCCATCCCGAAAATTTCCTTTATATATTTAGTAAGTATACCTTATAATAGCAATTAGTGCGTCATTGATCGCAAATTTTTTACTAGGGATGAAAAAATGGAAACAAAGAAAAGTCATGTCATTTGGTTAGCGGTCTTACTTGGGATCGTGAGCGCAACTGGTCCACTCTCAATGGACCTATACATGCCGGCGCTCCCACAGATGATGGCAACGTTTCACACCAACGCCTCCATGATGCAACTAAGCATCACTGCTTGTCTGATTGGCTTGGCAGTTGGACAAGTCATCATCGGCCCCTTAAGTGACCATTATGGTAGAAAACCACTACTAATCATCGGTTTTGTCTTATTTAGTATCTCATCAGCACTTATCGCGTTCATCCCCAATATCTATGCCTTAATCACTTTAAGACTCATTCAAGGAATCGCCGGGGCAACCGGTCAGGTCATTTCTAGAGCCGTCGCTCGTGACATGTTTTCAGGAAAAATCCTGACCCGTTTCTATTCGTTATTAACCGCTGTTAACGGAATTTTCCCCATCATTGCCCCCATCTTTGGTGGTTTAATCATCAAAATTACCAACTGGCAGGGAATCTTTCTCATCTTAGGGGTGATTGGAATTGTTATCGTTTTTATGTGCCTCTTTGGCATTCCCGAAACTCTGACGCCCGAAAACCGCAGCACCGGTTCCCTTTTTCAATCCGAAGTACAGATGTTTTACCTACTAAAAGATCCCAAGTTTCTCCGCCTGGTGCTCGCAACCGGACTGGTCTACGGGTCGCTATTTAGCTACATTTCTTCCTCTTCCTTTGTCTTTCAGAGTCAGTTTCACATGTCAGTCACCGAATTTAGCTTCTTATACGCCATAAACGGAGTTGCCATTGGGATTGGTAGTGCGTTGCCGGGTCGTTTGGTAATGAAAACCGACTCCATCACCCTATTAAAATGGTTCATTAAGGCCACCATCATCACTAGTTTCATCCTGATTCTCAGTGCCATCTGGTTTAAAAACCTGTTAGTGGTTATTATCCTAGTCTTCATCATTCTCATCTTTATCGGTGCCATGCTGACGTTATCCACGACCGTCGCCATGAACGCTGCCAGTAAGAACGCCGGCAGTGCCTCAGCTCTTGTGGGTCTAACGCAAAACGCCATGGGTGGAATTGTTTCACCACTCGTTGGTATCATGGGTGAAAATACGTATTTACCAATGGGACTCATCATTTTAATTGCCATGATTCTGATTAATTTATTGTTGGTCAGACCCAAAACTGTGAGAAAATAAAGCAAAATCATTAATTTTTTCTGCAGGTTTTCTTCATGTTTTCTGCAGGTTTTCAGCACCCTTAAGTACACAAAGACTATCAAATTAACATTTTTGCCGTATCTTTTCTGCATGTTTTCTGCAGATTTATTCTATCAGTAAGGAGAACACCCCCCCATGCTCACCACCAAAAACAAACGCTTCGACTCCTTCTCACTTGTAGTCGGACTCTACTTTTTATTTGTTGCGTTCCTCCTATTTATCCGACCAATTGGCTCTTTAATCACCATTATGGCACTTGGAACCCTACTAGCCGGAATCTATCGCTACGTTCTGTACTACGAGTTGTCCAACTATTTCAATGTGATTAATAAGACCCTGATAGTAACGGGAACGATTGAACTCGTAATCAGTATCATCTTGTTTTTTCATCAATTCTTGAACTTTCACGTGGTCCTGATCTTAATATTTGCCTGGATAATCGTGGACTCCCTCACCGAACTTTTAACGGTCAGATTCATTCCTAAAGTTCGGAAGTGGTACCACGTAGTCGTGATTGGCCTCGGGATTTTGGGCATTATCGTTTCAGTTGCCCTCACCATTCTGTCGTTTGTCTCCACCTCAGAAATGGTCATCTTATTGGCCTTGTTCTTCGTCGCCGATGGCATCGTCATTGCCGTTCGAGCATTTTAGGGAGTGAATTAATGATCGAAATTATTTTCAGCTCAATCGTGGCTTATTTTTCAACCAATCTGGATTACTTACTCGTCTTAGTCCTCTTGTTAGGAACATACAGGAATCCCAAGTTAGTCCTAACCGGTGACTTAATTGGAACGGTGGGATTAACCCTACTACCAATGATAATTGCGCGAATTCTCGGAGCCGTCCCCCAGATGTGGATTCTGGGCCTTCTTGGGATCTTCCCCATTTTATTCGGAATTAAGGAACTGTTTCCACCAAAGCCGCACTCAAGTAGTGACATCAGTACCAGTAATGGATCAAAATTCAAAATTGTGATGAAAGTCGTGGCGATTACCATTACCGCGTGTGGTGCTGATAACGTCGCCGTCTTCATTCCCATTTTCATCCGCAAAACTAACTTAGAACTACTCCTGGCACTCATCACCATGCTCATCATGGCGGTCATCTTTTTCTTCTGTGCCATCCTCATTGAGGACAATAAACCGATTAAAAATCTGTTAGGAAAATACGGCCGTTACCTATCATCAATCGTGTATATCCTTTTGGGAGTCTCCGTTTTAGTTCAAAACGGAACGATTGCCCATTTCTTTCACTAATTAACAAAAAGGCATCCCATTAGGATGCCTTTTCCTTTTGTTTTATAACTCGTTTCATGAACTGGTCCTTCTGGTCAAACACGGTCTCATTCATAAAACCACTCGGACCGTGGGGAACACCGTCAACAATGTGAACCTCAACGTTCTGTTTGCCAATGAACTTGATGAGTTCGGCCGCCATGTTAATCGTTTGAACGTAAGGAACGACGCGATCACCGGTTCCCGCGTACAGAAGTGCCGGAACCATTGCTTCATTTAGGTACGTCACCGGATTGGCCTCGGCAACTAAATCAGGAACGTCAATCGGTCGGTGAAATCCCAGCATGGCACCCTCAAAAGAGTCGGCGTCACCAGTTTCATAAAAATTGGGCTTTTGACCGAGCGCCTCAAACTCCGGCTTTAAAAGGTCCATTTCGTACAATCCGTACGAAGAAATCACACCATCAACCTGACTTGAATAGTCAAAATGACTACCAAAATCACTTTCAAGGTGGCCACTGGCTTCAGAAGCTGCCAGTAACATCGCTAATTGAGCCCCTGATGATTCACCCATCATGAAAACTGCGTTACTATCAAAGTGATAACTATCAGCGTGAGCTTTCACGAAGCGCACCACGGCTTTTAATTCGTAGATTGCGGTGGGAAATGGTTTCATGTAACTAAGCGAATAATTGGGGCTGACAACCGCATAGCCGCGTTTTAACAGTTCTAGGGCTCCATTTAATTTAAAGGAACTCTTTTGTCCAAAGTACATCCCACCGCCATGCACATCAATGATGACCGGATAACGGTCCCGCTTTTCGTTTGGGAGGTAAACGTCAAGTTTGTGTCGTTTGCCTTCCGCATAGGCCACATCGATGAACTTGCGGTCCACGAAGTCAGAATCAGCTGGTGAAAATTTATGTTCACGTTCAATGAATTTAACCATTTTAAGACTCCTTTGAAGTAGTTAATTTTATGATAATTCAAAAGCGAAAGAGCGGCAATTATTCCTACTTAATCGTGATGGTTTCGTCCTGACTCAGGTTAAATTAATTTATTTTGCGAAAGTCAGTTTTTTCTATTGCTTTTTTAAAAAAAGAGGCTAAAATCAGTCCACGGTTGTTTAGAAGCACATTCTAAACGATATTTGGAAAAAGGGGTGAAAAACATTGGATAACAAAATTCTAACTGACGATGATTACGCCAAAATGCCATTGTCAGATCTCACTAGCACGCTAGACACATCGAGCACCAAGGGTCTAACTACCAGCGAAGTTAAACAAAAGTTACAAAAAAACGGATACAACGTCATCAAGAAAGGTAAGCAGGAATCGGTTTTAATCGCCTTCCTTAAAAACTTCACTTCACTAATGGCCATGCTGCTGTGGGTCAGTGGTGTGATTGCCATTCTGGCAGGCACCGTCGACCTTGGAATCGCAATTTGGGCGGTCAACATTATTAATGGTCTCTTCTCATTTTGGGAGGAACATGCAGCCAAAAAGGCAACCGACGCCCTGAGTAATCTACTACCAACATACGTCAACGTCATCAGAAACGGGAAATCAGTTCAGATCAACGCTGATGGGATTGTCCCCGGCGACCTACTGCAACTACAAGCCGGTAACGCCATCCCGGTTGATGGAGTCGTGGTCCATTCTTCATCACTACAGGTGGACGAATCCGCTCTAACCGGTGAATCACTTCCGGTTGATAAGAACAATAAATACCAACATGGTGACGGAAAGTTTGCCATCAGTAACGTGGTCTACGCTGGGACCGTTGTCACCAACGGAACGGCGACCGTTTTAGCCGTTAAGACCGGGATGAACTCCGAATTTGGTAAGATTGCCAGCCTGACGCAAAACCAGAAGAAGACGGACTCACCACTTACTAAGGAATTGAACCGTTTGACCCGTCAAATTTCCATTATTGCTTTTGCGATTGGAATTACGTTCTTTATCCTCGCCATCTACTTCGTTCATTACCCGCTTGCCAAATCGTTTATCTTCGCACTGGGAATGATCGTGGCCTTTATCCCGGAGGGACTCCTTCCGACCGTCACGTTATCTCTAGCCCATGGCACTCAGGTCATGGCCAAACGTCACGCCCTTTTAAAGGACTTAGACAGCGTTGAGACCTTGGGTGAAACCAACGTCATCTGTTCTGATAAGACCGGAACGTTGACCCAAAATCAGATGACGGTCAACCACGTTTGGCTTCCAGACAAGGAGTATACCGTTACCGGAACGGGATATTTCAACAATGGCAAAATCCAATTCAACGGCAAAAATGTCAATCTCGCTCACGAACCGGATTTGGCCCTTTTGTTAAAGATTGCCCTGTTAAATAATGACACGGCCATTAAGTACGACCCGGACAACAAGAAAGCTCCGTCAATTTTAGGAACTCCAACCGAAGCCGGATTGAACATCTTGACCGACAAGGCTGGTTTAAACCGTGATGACGCAACAAAGCAGACTCCAAGGCTGAAAGAACTCCCATTTGATGCTAATCGGCGCCGCATGACCACGATTCAAAAGACGGCGCCAGACGGCAGTAACGTCATTTACACCAAGGGTGCCCTTGATAACATTCTTTCGATTTGTGACAAAATCCTAGTAAACGGTCAGGTGCGCCCCATCACCGCAACTGACAGGCAAAAGATTAACCAGGCGAACGCCGATTACGCTAAGCAGGGGCTACGTTCATTAGCCTTTGCCTACCGCGATAACGATACTGATGATCCGAAACAAGCCACGATTGACAACACCGAAAAGAACCTTGTGTTTGTTGGTCTAGCCGTCATGTCCGATCCCCCACGAGAGGAAATCTTCGACGCGGTTAAGAAGTGTCACAGTGCCGACATTCGAATCATCATGGTCACCGGAGACAGTTCTTTAACTGCCAAGAGTGTTGCCGTCCAAATCGGCATTACCTCTAATAAGGCTCGGGTCATCACCGGAGAGGAATTAACCAAGATGTCAGACGATCAACTTCAAGAAGCCGTCAAGGGTGAAGTCATCTTTGCCAGAGTGGCTCCGGAAGACAAATATCGCATCGTCTCCATGTGTCAAAAAAACGGTGACGTGGTTGCCGCTACTGGTGACGGTGTCAACGACGCTCCAGCTCTAAAGAAAGCTAACATCGGCATCGCCATGGGGGTTAACGGAACCGACGTCGCCAAGGATGCCGCCGACATGATTTTAACCGACGACAACTTTGCCTCCATCGTTTCTGCCATTGAAGAAGGTCGGACCGTCTACAGCAACATCCAGAAGTTCCTCCTTTACATCTTGAACAGTAATATGGCCGAAGCCTTTCCATCAATTCTGTTTCTAATCTCTAACGGTGCCATTCCACTCCCACTGACGGTTATGGAGATTTTAACCGTTGACCTGGGGACTGATCTCCTGCCAGCTCTGGGACTTGGAACCGAAAAGAGTGAACCGGGAATCATGAAACGGCCACCACGTTCAAGAAGCTCGCACCTGTTAAACAAAGGACTTATTATCAAAGCGTTTGGTTGGTACGGACTATTTGCGTCCATCTTGTCAACTGGCGGTTACTTCTTCGTCAACTACCAACACGGTTGGCCCAAGATTCCGCTAGCTGGCAGTGGCACATTTTACGCCGAAGCCACTACCATGACGCTAGCTACCATCGGCTTCTGTCAAATCGCTGCCGTCCTTAACTGTCGAACCGATTCGACTTCCCTATTTAAAATTGGGCTCTTTAGTAACCACCGCATCATGTGGGGCATCGCCTTTCAGATTGTCCTAATCACCCTTCTAATCTACGTTCCGTTCCTTCAAGGTGTCTTTGGAACCGCCGCAATTGGTGTCAGTGACTGGATCTACCTGATTGCCATCCCAATTCCACTGGTTCTAATTGATGAGGTCAGAAAGTACTTCGTAAGACGACACATTCACAACAAGTTCAACCAACACATGTCTCACCTACAAAAACTAGAAAAAGCCCTATAAAATTAAAAGAGGATGCTGAACGAATTGTTCAACATCCCCTTTTTTGTGATCAATAATAACTATTATATGTTGTTTGATAAGCACCCCGTTGAATGGTATTTTTATGTTGTTTGTTTTTATGATGAGAAATCTTTTTTCTTTCAAGTAACCAATAAGTGACATTCTGATTTTCAAAATTCTGCCCATGCTTTGCTACGATTTTATAATTTTTAAAAAGCGTCGAAGAAATTTGTTGTGTTCCAGGATTTAAATTACTTCCTGCCATCTGTCCTTGTTTTTCACCACCTGGTCCACTATATTCACTAATACTTGTTCCTCCAAGTGTATTCAAAGTTACCCACTGAACTTTTCTATCCTTAATAACATTATATTGAGAATTCAAAACTTTCTTTTCAAACTTTGCTGGAAAATTATAATTTTGAAAATAATAAGTTGATGGCATTGCACCTGAAGTTGTATAAATTCCCATATCAAGAGATCCGTAGTTTAATAAAGTTGGTTTCCCTTTCGAATTATGTTCTATAATTTTACCAAATATAACTTGCGCAGGTTGAGTGGGCTTGCCAGTTGGATTGACAGTCATCGATCCATTATTGGCAAAAACTTTAGAGTTCATTACATTATTATTTATTCCTAGCAAAAGTGAAAAGGAAAGAAGAAAAGTTCCTAATATAATATTTCTCTCTTTTACATTTATTTTACTTTTTAATAAGGATTTATATAAGTAGACTACTAAGGCAATTATTGAAAGAATAATGTAAGGAAACCATATAAGCTCATAATATTGAAGAACATTAGATAGATCATGTCCATAAATTGAAATAAGTGCATTACCAAATAACATAAGCAAAATTAATATATGCGTAAACGTGTTTGTAAAAAAGCTATTATATAAACATAAAAATAAAATTCCTAAAAATCCAAAACAAAATATTATTGGATCAGAAGTAAGAAATTTTTCAAATACTATTAAAGCATTAATTAATTTCCCAATGATAGAAGCATGAGATCCACTATATTGGAAAATATTGGCAATAAAATAAACATTAATAAATTGTTTTAATGAATTAGTAATAATAAAATAAATAATCCATGGAACAGTAGATAATAAAAAACCTAATCCACTATATAAAATCATGTTTCTCATCGCTTCAAACCTTTTATGAAAAAGATAAAAACCAAAAATGAGAAGATAGAAGACAATCCAACTTCCGATTAAAGTAAATTTTGAAAATATAATAATTCCAACAATAATACCTTGAATTAACCATTCAAGCTTTGTAACTGTAAAGTTTCTATTACTAATTAGTAAAACAAGATAAATAAGTCCTAAAACTGCAGGAAAAGCAAAAAACTCAACGGAATCTCCATAATTATAGTATGGGTGATAGAGTGATAATATTGACGTTAATAGGCCTACTGAAACAGAAATAGGATTACTCTTTATATAAAGATGCGTTATTTTATAAGCAAAGTACATAATTGCCATTAAAGACAACACTTCAAATGGAAACATTCCAACTAAACTTTTGGAATTTATTAACCAAGCAATTCCATGAATAAAATAAACATAAGGACCCTTTTGTTCAAATAAATCTTTATACGGAATAATTCCATTCATCATAGCTTTCCCAACAGTAAAATAGCAGTTACTATCTGGTGAATAGTCAAAATAGTACAAAGGAGAAGTGTAACTACATATTCCTAAAAAAATCATACTAGCAAATAAAAAAATACAAAAAAACATTAAATTCGTACGATTAAAAACCTTATTAAAACGAATCCTTCTTGATTTAAAATGCATTACTCTTTCACAATCCTATCTTACAATGTACTAAGTATTCATTAAAAACGAACATTATCATGACATTGTTATTAAATTTTAACTTCTCATAATGCCATGTTACCCCCCCCCAGAGGATTTATTGCAAGAGTTTTTTTGTGAATGTGATAAATAAATCAATCTGATAATTACAAATCAGAAAAATCCCTATAAAATTAAAAGAGGATGCTGAACGAATTGTTCAACATCCCCTTTTTGGTATGGGTTTTAAAAATTGAGGTTTTAATAATTTAATGGCAATCAATCGTTACTTCAGAATCTGACAAAATTCAATGCGTTCGTGGTTAGGACCATAGACGTTAAAGAATTTAATTCCCTTCGTCCAGTACGCCCCAATGTATTGAATTTGATCATCATCGACGTTCAGTCCCATTTCTTTAGCGGCCTTAAAGGCACTTTCAATGTCAGTGGTATTTAAGGCAAAGTGGTTAATCGCGCCATCAACTGGGTTGGTTGGCTCGCCTTCCCAAATTTCAAGGGTGAGGTTGTCGTATTTCATAAAGGCACAGTGAATGTTACCATTTGGGAAATCGCCAATCTTTTTAAATCCAAGTTTTTCATAGTACTGAATGGTTTTGTTAAGGTCTTTGGTAGGAATTCCTACGTGTTGAAGACCAGTAAAGTAATCACTAATATTCATTTTCTTACTCCCCTTTTTATTATGCGATAATTGGTGTTCATCATTATCAACGTCGGTTGCCACCGTTGAATCTTCTATGCCATTAGACGTATCTAACGCTTGGTGCTTGAGGCTTGGAAAGACGACCTTATCGGCAATTCCGGTAATGCCACCCTGGAAAAGAAAGGCAAAAACCGTTCCAATCCCATAGTATTCAATTCGATGTGTGATCAAAATCGCAATTATTCCAATAACAGTCGGTGGGATGTATGAAGCCCACATTGCTTCAGCGGCGTTCCCCTTAAAATACTTGAAACGTAGGATCTGCATTAGATCGTCATTTGGGTGTAAGACCAGGTTGACCCGTTGATAAATCGAAATTCCAATCGCAATAAATGCAACTCCGATAAAGTTGACCAGCACGTAAACGGTGATTAAGCCCAACGAACGGGCCTCCGGTAACTTGATAATCTCGGTCAAAAGGTCATAGAATACCTGAACTAACCAGGAAAACGGAATCATGAAAATCATGTTTCCAATGGCTCTGCCCCAGTCCCATTTTCCAAGCAAGAGTGCATTCAAAATGATGATGGCGACTCCGATCAGGACGAAAGTCCAAAAAAGATTCCAATGAATCGCAATACTAAAGTTGGTTTCGGCCGCCGTCCAGTACGCGGACCCCAAAAACTGGGGAACCACCTTGGCACTGGTGACCAACGTCAGAACGTTTCCAAGTGAATTGATGATGATTGAAATAATAAAATAAATAATCGAAGCACTCATCGAAATCGTTCGTGGTGTTTTCTTTGCAGTCATAACAATCACCACATTTTTCTATTTAAGTTCTGGGTTAACTGCGACAATCGACTTCCCCATCTTAGGGGTCGTGTGATTTAGAACTCCTTCAACTTCGTCAAGCTTTAAAATATTATCCTGGAACGGAGTGGTCTTAACGGCACCGGATGCCAGTAAAGCAATCGCATCTTCAAAGGCATGGGGATTAATAATCGATCCCTTAATCGTTAACTGTTTCTTAAAGACGTTGTAAGTATTCATTGAGAAGGTCTGATCAGGTTTACCGACTCCAAACATCAGCACTTGAGCACCCTTGTTGGTGTGCTCAGCAGCCTCTTCTTGAGTCTCAGGACGACCAACGGCTTCAACCACAAAGTCATAATTTTCTTTAATTGGGGTCTTCGTCGTGTTAATCACGTTGTCTAACTTTAATTCAGTCTTCAAACGGTCAAGCACTGAGTCGTCTAGAATCCCGGCTAAATCAATTCGTTGAATCCCGTAGTCACGCAGAATTTGAGCGAACAGACGAGCCATGAAACCATCACCAATGATTAAAGCGTGTTGGTAAGGGGTAATGTTCTCGGTAATCTTCATTGCGTGAACCACACAAGAGATTGGTTCAAGTGAACATGCAGCTTGAAGTGAGACTGAGTCTGGCAACTTGTAAACCACTTTTTCAGGTGCTGTAAAGTATTGAGCAAGTCCACCATTACGAGTTACTCCAATGGCTGACAAGTTGTCACAGAGTTCATAACGACCAGTTCGACAATAGAAACACTTGTCACAATAAATATTGGGGTCAACGGCCACCCGATCACCCTTTTTAAATTCTTGGACGTTTTTACCAACGGCGGCAACAATCCCAGAATTTTCGTGACCTAACACGATTGGTGGGGTAGCGTCAGTGGAGCCTGGGAGTCCGTTGAACAGCCCATTATCAGTCCCACAGATTCCGGCATAGGCCGTTTCAACCAAAACTTCATCGTCTTTAGGAGTTGGAGTGTCAATCTGCTCCATCTTCATCTTTTGTTTGGCAGTCATTACTAAAGCATTCATTTTATCGTTCATAATAAATAGCCTCTTTTTATCATGTTAAATTTAGTATTAATTAATAGTAAGTAAAATAAGCGCTTGTTTTTATTTACACATTCAATATATACTCGGAATTTTAATAATGCAACCGCTTACACTATTGGCATGGCAATAAATAACAACTTCACAAGCACTTCTGAATCAGCAAATATACTAAGATCAATATTTCAAATCATTTTGATTCTCATTTTATTCTGAAATAAATTAACATAAATAATAATTTCACAATAATTGTTTTGATAAAAAGAAATAAAAATGAAAATCACACGAATTGTTCGGAAATAAAAACATCCCCAAACCGCTAGAAGATGTACTAGTGGTCCAGGGATGATTATCAAATTAAATTATTTAGATTAACTACATGATCAAAGTACTGTAGTTCAGACTTATTATGAACGACAGAAATAATGGTACTACTTTCTATATAATTTCAAATTTCACACTTAAATAAAACATAAATCATAAAAAATACAACTAATCATAAATTAGTTGTATTTCACTGATATTCAGTTCTTATTAAAATTAATGTTTAAAGTGCTCTGATTTGTGGAAACGATGCCAGATGAATCCACCAACTGCACCAACTAAATTAACACAATAATTGCAATAATCCATGGCGTTTTACTACTTTTATTTCTTTTATCATGCTTAGTTGATTTTTTATTTGTATCTTTCTTTTCATGACCAGAATTTTTGACTTTGTTTTTGCTACCAGCATTTTTACCATTATCATCCGTTTTACTAGTAACCGGAGATGAACTAGCATTCTTTTTATCGACTTTCGATTTTCTTGAATCATTTGTGTTACTAGACTTATTTGGATTATTTGAATTATTAATTGCTGCTTTCGATCCATTTTTCATAGGACTGTTATTGCTGGATGAATTCTTAGAACTAGTGGCACTTTGAGCCTCTTTACTAGTTTTTGAACTACTGGAATTAGATGAGTTTGAGCTAGCTGCAGGAGTCTTACTATAATATAAATTAATTACATTATCACCAGAAGTAAAAGTACCATTAATCGGGTCACTACTACCAAAAAACTTATAATTACTAATTTGTGAAGGAGTAATGTGATAAGAAGATCCCGCATTTCCAGTTATAGAAGTAGACGACGAGATTGGTTGATAGCTTTCACTATCAAGATAATTAATTTGTAGCGTAACTGATTGATTATTCACATCATCGGCATGAACACTTTTATTAATTACTTGAGAACCACAAAAAAGATTCCGAGTGAGATAATAATTTTAAATATTTATGTAATAGCATTTCTTAATCTCCTATCTTTCTAATTATTCATCTTAATTATAAACTTATTTCTCTACAATTATCTATAATAATTTAAATTATGACCTTATTAGTAGTACGTAATTAAAATGATATTTTTAATATCCTAAAATCACGCTTTACATGGAGTTAACTCCATAAGATATTATCTAATTAACAAAAATAAAGGAGATAATATTTTATGGATAACAAAAGATTTGAAAATGGCAAAAAATTGTTAGATAAGATCGATGTGTCTTCAGCCGATCAAGTTATGGAGTCATTGAATGAAGTTGCTCCAGATGTTGGATCTTTGATTATCGAATTTGCTTTTAACGATATTTATGGAAGAGGAACCCTAAACTTAAAGCAACGAGAAATGATAACAATTACTTCCCTATTAACCCAAGGAGACACTAAAGAGCAATTAAAAGTTCATATTAATGGGAGTTTAAATGTTGGTCTTACAAAAGACGAAATAATAGAAACGTTTATCCAGTGCATACCATATGTTGGATTTCCTAAAGTGTTGAATGCAATTGAAGTAGCTAAAACTGTATTTAAATCACGTTAATTTATTTAGCCTTTTACTGTTAAAAACAAATTATTATATAGTATAATTCATGCTAATATAAATACAATTTTAGATCTATATCAACAGAATAGGATAATTAATTATGAATATTGGTGAATTTTCTAAAAAAGTAAACCTTTCAATGGATACAATACGGTACTATGAAAAATTGGGATTATTGAATCCGAAAAGATCTAAAAGCAATCGAAGAATGTACCAAGAAAAAGACATAAAATGGATTGAATTCATAAAAAGATTAAAACAAACTGGAATGCCATTAAAAACAATTGTTAAATATTCAATGTTACGAAAAAAGGGTAACAGTTCAATTGATGAAAGAATTTATTTACTAAATGAACATAAAAAACATCTTATTGAAAACAAAAATATCGTAAATAATTACATCAATTTTATAAACAAAAAATTAGAAATATATAAGCAAATGAAAAAAGAAAAGGAAAATTAATCATTTTTATTTAAAAGAGACTCACAATGGCAATCATTGTGAGCCTCCTTTTAGCTAAATTGATAATTAGTATTATATATCTTTTTATTTCTTGTTTATATTTATCGCCCTCACAAGCTCCTTTGCCACCGCTTTCGGTGATTGCGGATTTTGTCCCGTAATTAAGCGTCCGTCTTTTACGACATGGCTTTTAAATGGTCGTACCTTTTCAAAATGGGCCCCATGCTCTTTGGCAACCTTCTCATTTAAGAATGGCACTCTTTTATAGTTGCCACTTAAAACTTCCTCAGCAGTCGTAAAACCAGTAATCTTTTTATTAGAAATGAGATATTTCCCATCTGGCAACTTAATGTTAAGGATTCCCGCAATGCCATGACACACCGAACAGATGTATCCACCGTTATTGTAGATTTCCAAACTGATTTTTTGTAACTGCGGGTCATCGGGGAAATCCCACATTACTCCGTGGCCACCAGTATAGTAAATCGCCAAATAGTCTTCGGGGTTGATGTCGACTGGTTTCAGAGTGTTAGCCAATCCATGATTCTGATAGTCGCGATCTTGATACATCCTTAGAGTATCAGCATCAACGTACGACGACTTCATACTTCTCGGATCAATCGGGACGTACCTTCCCTTCGGACTAAGATAATCCACGTCGTATCCAACCTCTTGAACTTCCGCCACAAATTCAGCTGATTCCCCCAACCATAAGCCAGTCAGTCGATTACTATTGGGAAAATTAGTCGTGTTAGTCTCAACCACTAAAATCTTTTTCATCGCAGCATCCTCCTATTTATCTTGACTCAGATATGGCACTAAAATCGCCTTCACCCTTTTAGCCAGTTTACCCTTATTAACCTGCTCGTCTGATAAAACTAGCTCTTCGATGATGCCATCAATTCCGTAGCAAATGAAATCTAGTTCCGTTTGACTGATGTCTTTAGTGACAAACGCCAGTTGTTCCCTGGTAAAATCGTTGAATTCTTTTCTGAACTGATACGAATCTTGACTTTTTAATAGATTACGAAAGAAGTTACGATCCTGAGTGAAGAAATTAATCCAAAGTTCAATCTTTTCTTGGACTTTCGTGTCGTCGACATTCTGACAGGTCAACCTCAACTCTTTGAAATACGAATTCATAAAGTCCAAAACCAGCGCCGACTTGTCAGAATAGTGGTCGTAAAAGGCTTTTCTCGTAATGTCGGCTTGATCGCAAATCATTTTCACCGAAATTTGATCTAAACTAGGTTTCTCCTGCAATAGTTCACGAAAGCTGTCCTGGATGGCTTTCTGGGTCTTTCGAACTCTTCTGTCAATCTTCTTTTCCATTAATAATCACCTTTTTTTGGTTAATAGTTGCAAATGCAACAGTTGTATTATAATATACTCGTGTAACTTAATCAACGAAACTTATATCATTTAGGAGGTAACTAATGAAAACAATCTTAATCACAGGAGCTAGCTCCGGAATGGGATATCAAACCGCTAAACGACTGGCAAACTCCGGTTATCAAGTTTTTGGAGCTGCCAGAAAAACGGACGCAATGGAACCATTAAAGGCTTTCGGGGTTACACCAATTAACATGGACGTTACCAACCAAGATTCGATGCAAAAAGGTGTTCATCAAGTTATCCAAACCGCCGGCAAGATTGACATCTTGATCAACGGTGCCGGTTATGGTTCTTTTGGCACCATCGAAAACGTCAGCGATGAAGAAGCCAAACGCCAATTTGACGTCAACGTCTTCGGGTTAATTGCCCTAACCAAACTAGTTTTACCCTACATGGAAAAACAACACGCGGGCAAAATCATCAACATTTCTTCAATGGCGGGTAGGTTCAGTAGTCCACTCGCCGGCTGGTACTTCGCATCCAAACATGCACTTGAAACTTTAAGTGATTCACTTCGAATGGAAGTAAGAAGGTTTGGCATCCAGGTGGTCCTAATTGAACCGGGGGTTGTAAAAAGTAACTGGTCCAAAATCGCTATGAACAAGCTGGTTAATTCCTCTAAGGGAACCAAGTACGAAGCAGCCGCTAAAGAAATGGCCAATAAAACTAATAAAATTTATGCTTCAAAATTAGCGTCACAACCCACTTTGATTGCCAAAACAATTCAAAAAGTCGTTTTAGCCAAAAAGCCCAGACCACGATATCTCATTGGGTTTGGTGCGAAGCCAACCGCTTTCTTCAATGCCGTTTTACCAACTCGACTGATGGATCGTTTGATCCCCAAATTTATGTAAGAGGTGCCTAATATGACTAACATCCCCAAACAAATGACCGCTCTGCAACTGCTAAAATACCAGACGCCCTTTGTAAAGGACACCATTTCCGTTCCTCAAATTAATGACAACGAGGTCTTGGTGTCAATCGCGGCCTCGTCACTTAACCCAATCGACTACACGATTCAATCCGGTAAGGTAAAAATCATCATGCCGTACAAATTACCGATTACCGTCGGAAACGACTTCTCCGGTACGGTGGTCAAAATCGGTAAAAAGGTAACTAAATTCAAATTGGGTGACCAAGTGTACGGACGTCCTGATGATTATCAAAGTGGCACTTTAACCGAATTTATCGCGATTGACGAGAACGACATCGCTAAAACGCCTAGTAACTTGAGTCTAGTAGATGCCAGTTCCGTTCCCCTAACTGGATTAACGAGCTACCAGGCTTTAATTGAAATTGGCAAACTGAAAAAGGGCCAAAAAGTCTTCATTCAAGCCGGATCCGGTGGCGTTGGTACCATGGCAATTCAGATTGCCAAAGCGCGGGGTGCCTTCGTTGCGACGACCACGAGTCAAAAGAACGTGGCGTTAATGCGCTCTTTAGGTGCTGACCAGGTGATTGATTATCATACGACGGATTTTTCCGAGGTGTTAAGCGATTACGACATTGCCTTTGACAGTCGTGGCGGCAGGACCCTCAAAGATACCTTTAAAATCTTAAAACCAGGTGGCAAGCTAATCACAATCAACGGAATTCCAACCTTTAAATTTGGAATGGAACACCATCTCGGCTGGTTTAAATCAATTTTGTTTGGGATTGCTAGTGGTCCACTGCGACTTTTAGCTAAAAAACATCACGTTGAATACACCTTCTTCATCATGCATCCCAGTGGACCTCAACTAGACATTTTAACCCAAATGATTGAAGACCAGCAGTTAAGGCCGATTATTGATAAGGTCTTCCCGTTTAGTGACGTGCTAGCGGGATATAAACTACTGGAATCACACCACGCTACTGGCAAGATAGTGATTGAGATGAGGTAAAACTATTTAACAAAAACCGTAAAAATAAAATGAAGTGCCAGATAAAGTTAAAATTCTATGTCTGGCACTTCATTTAATTTATTTAAATACATCAACAATTTCAGGAACAAACCATCCTATAAATCCTCCAAAAACGAACAACAGTCACCAATAATGAGAAATAAAATACCAAAAATTCAAAACCAATTAAGAGGTTCTAAATATATTAAAAAGTTTAATTAACAATAAAAAAAGAAAAACTATGTACTCTTATGTTCTTCGGTGTTACATGTGATACAATGTAATTAAGGAGATGATGTTGATGGAAAAAGTTAAAATCAGAAAACGCGGAAACTCAATTGGTATTAACTTCAATAGTGAGACTCAAAAAGAATATGGATTAGCTTTGGGACAAGAATACTTTCTAACTAAAGATCAACAGGGAGCACTTATGTTGGTCCCAAAAATAAAACAAATTTATGGCGACAAAAAATATGCCAACGGAAAACTTTACCAGTCTCCCATTAATAATAAAAGTCAACTAGAGGGACGTGAAATGATTTGAATAATCAATCGTATTGTCCAAATCAAGGAGACGTTGTTTGGATTGATTTTGATCCCAGTAGAGGAAACGAAATTAAAAAAAGACGTCCTGGCCTAGTAATCAGTACCAAAGCCTTTAATGACGCAACTCGTTTTGTTGTTGTTTGTCCAATTACGAGTACAATTCGGAACTATGCTGGTAATTTTAATTTAAATGGATACAAAACACATGGTCAGGTTATAACTAGTCAACTAGCAAGTTATGATTGGTCTAGTAACAGTGATAGAAATATTAAATTCATTGAAAAATTAACTCAATACGACTTACTAATCATAGAACAACTAGTAGGTCAGATCTTTAATTTCCCTAGCCAGGGATAAAACAAATAGTAATAAAAAACTGATACGCCACAAAAAGCCTCTAACTATCGCATTAGTTAGGGGCTTTGGCATTTATATTGTTAATACTCACAGTTTTATTATCTCAAATCATTCCACGTTTCAAAAACGCTAAAACCAATTTTACTCTTAGTCATGCCGCTTAATTGGTTTGGCCGGATCGCCTACGTAAGTTGAATTGGCAGGAACATTCTTATTGACAACCGAGCCAGCACCGATAATGGCATTCTCACCAATGGTAACACCTGGAAGAACAATGACACCAGTTCCAAGCCAAGCATTTTTGTGAATGTGAATGGCACCAGTAGTAATCAAATTCCGGTGGTCTGGTCGCGTATCGTGGTTAAGCGTAATCAGTGAAACTCGTGGTCCAATCAAAACGTTTTCGTCGAGATAAATTCCACCAGCATCGTCAAACAGACAATCAGTGTTGATTAAGACTCCTGATTTTAAGAAAATGTTGCGACCAAAATCAGTCTGAAGTGGTGGAAAGACAATCACGTTTTCCGGTACTTCTCTGCCAGTAATCTTAGCCAAGATTTCCTGTTGCTTAACTGGATCTGGTTCACTGTTAAACTGTTTCAATAATTCAGCATTTTTAAAATGAATATCAAAGATTGGTTTAAACGACGGGTCACGAAAGTCAAACGTTCCACCGTTTAAGGCGGCCTTTAAAAGATCATCTTCTTTTGACATAGATATCTACCTCGATTTTTGTTTTTTAGAGTTATAAAGGCTCCTGTGACAATTGTATCATCATTATAATGAGAAACAGAAAATCACATAAATGCCTACCTATAATATCTAATAGCACTTTTTCTAATTTCGATACCATGCAGTTTTAGGCCAATTGTGATGTCGTTTCTTTTGACTCTCCATGATGAGCAATCTTTGACCCCATATCCATGCTCATTAAGTCCTTGCTAAAAATATTAATTGGATTTGAATTAATATTACTAAAAGCAACCAAAAACACCGAGAAAATTGAAATTACAACAAATAAAATCAGCTCATCCGTTTTCATAGGTGTTATGTTACATAAATAATATTTCGTGATAAAATATTATCACTAAAAATAATAAATTGAGGGGACTACAAAATGAAAGCTAAAACAATTCTTATATCAACATCACTCATTATCATTTTATCGATTGGTTTTCTTGCTTTTGACCTTTTATTTGCTGACCATGCAGCAGTAAGCATTCAAATGAGAGCAATAACTTTATCAAATACTAAAATTAAAAAGTTTAGCAAGAATTTAGCCACTTATAACTACATAAAACGCCATAAATATGAGACATTAAAAAATTTATCAGATGATCAAGGGTCAGGAAACTTAGATTATTACGTAGGATCGTTAGGGCAAAAAAACATTGGTGTTTACGGAAGACTCAATTATTCAGGTATTAGGATTTTATTCCCACAATTTCAAGTGAAGTATATAGAGCTAGAATAATCAAACTGAATAGACAATATTAACAATGTTGGTTTTAAAATGAAAAAAATAAAATCAAAAACGTGGTAATTCAATTGGCATTAGCTTCGATAGTAAGACAAAAAAGAGCCCACCAGCTTTAGCTGATAAGCTCAATCATCAGTTCACCACAAACTGGTGACTTGTGTATCTCTTACTGTTTTAATTATATCTAATATTATTATTTAGTCAATGATACACTAATTAAGGCGAGTATTTACACCACAATACTAACTATACTCGTCGGTGATTTGATGTATCTCTTACTATCAGTCATTATTCCAGTAATAATTAATTTATTAACTCATTTGATTGAAAAATTAATTGACTTTTTACTTAACTATTTTTCTGGAACTAAAGACTAGAGAAAAGCTCCTTTCACTTTAGGAAGGAGCTTTTTTACTTAATAGGCAAGCTACATAAAATTATTTTCTTTCATGTTATCCTAGCGATTAATCGCATCACAATCAATTCGTTCCTTATGCTCGCTCAGGTCTAGTCCCTTAGCCTCTTCTTCTGGAGTAACTCGCATCTTCGTAACGTGCTTTAGCACTAACACAATCAAGAAAACCATGACGGTCACAAACACGATACTGAAACCAGTTGCCAGCAGCTGAATCCAAAACTGATGAAGTGAACCACCAGCAAAGATGCCACTAAACTTCACCTGCGGATTAATTGCCTTACTAGCGAACAGTCCGGTCAAAAGACTACCAACAATTCCAGATACCCCATGACAACCGAACGCATCTAACGTATCGTCGACGTGCAAGCGGGGCTTTAAGTATTTAATGAAGGTGTAACTACATAACGTGGCAATGATGCCAATCGCAATCGCACTTCCAATTCCAACAAACCCACAGGCCGGAGTGATGGCAACCAGGCCACACAAAGTTCCGGTACATGCGCCCATCAGGGATGGTGCGCCTAGGATGAAGACGTCCAAAATAATCCACGTTAACATCGAGGTTGCCGTAGCAATCGTGGTCGTCAGCATCGCCTGAAACGCAATGTGATTAATGGCGAGTGCCGACCCACAGTTAAAACCGTACCAACCAAGCCACAAGATGACCGTTCCCAAAAAGACCCAGGTCAGGTTATAAGCCTTGTCGTTTTTGCCGCGCTTGTGTCGTCCAAGCATGATGGCCAGAACCAGGGCGGTAATCCCAGCGTTAATGTGAATGACCGTTCCACCAGCAAAGTCCAAGACTCCCATCTGTTGTAAAAATCCCCCACCCCATACGATGTGAACGAGTGGATAGTAAATCAAGATACACCAGGCAATCGTGAACAGGATTAGGAACTTAAACTTCATCCGGCCAACGATTCCACCAATCCAAAGGGCTGGCGTAATGATGGCAAACATCATCTGAAACAGCATGTATGAACCGTTGGAGATGGGACCGGCAGTTGCTGGGGCGGTAAAGTTGAAATTATGTAACATGAAATCATGCATCCCACCGATAACGTTGAAGTAGTTCCCCGAAAACGAGAGCGAGTAGCCAATGATGACCCACAAAAGAACGGGGATGCTGCACATGATGAAAACCGACATCAGGGTGTTCACCACGTTTTTTCTTGAAACCATCCCGGCGTAGAAAAACGCCAGTCCTGGTGTCATGAAGAACACCAAAATCGTACAAATAAATACAAAAACCTCGTTTGCTGCCATGTAAGTCACGCCCGTTCATCAATTTAGTATACCAATAGTCTAGGCTTTAATTCTCATTTGAACAGGTTTAATGTCTCAAAACGTTACATGAAAGACGGAAAAGTTTCATCAAGTCGCCTTTCTTGACGTTTACGCCATATGAGGGTTTACCCTTTACCTGTATTAAGAAGGGAGTTGTTATGATGTCTGTTAAAGATAAAGTAGTTGTCATCACCGGTGGCTCTTCTGGAATGGGAGAAGCAACCGCTAAGTTGGCCCTCAAAAGAGGTGCCAAAGTGGTCGTTGGATCACGAAATGAAGAAAAATTAGAACGAATGGCCGATGAAGTTGACCATCCCGAAAACTTTGCCTACCAACAAACTGACGTTACGAAAAAAGACGAGGTGCAATCCTTAGTCGATTTAGCCATCAAAAAGTTTGGCAAGCTCGACGTAATTTATAACAACGCTGGCATCATGCCGCAGGGAATGGTTGACGATCCAGCTAAATTGAGCGAATGGCAGGATATTTTAAATACCAATATTATGGGAGTATTGAACGGCATTGTGTCCGCGGTTCCTCAAATGAAGAAGCAAGGTCATGGTTTAATCATGGCCACCGACTCGGTCGCTGGTCACGTGGTTTACCCTGGGTCAGCCGTCTACAATGGTTCCAAGTACGCCGTCAAAGCCATCATGGAAGGGTTGCGTCAGGAACAACACCAAAACGGCATCAAGACCGGGATTGTGTCACCCGGCGCTGTTGATACCAACCTGATGTCAACCGTTCACGACGATAAAATCCAAAGGAGTATTGAACAAAATAACAACACCAAGTATGGCTGGTTAGAACCTGACGACATCGCAGAAATTGCCGTCTTCATGATGAGTCAACCAGAAAATGTTGACATTAACGAAGTCCTGGTTCGCCCAACCGACCAAAACATCTAATAAAACTTTGATTTGACTCCTACTCAATGAGTAGGAGTTTTTTGTCACAGAATCTTAATCAATTTTGAAACCCATTTACTTGAATCAGGACTAAATTTAGCGTTAAATGATCTCGTATTGGAAGTCATAAGTTGGAAGAGGGGTTTTATTATGACAATCGAAAATAAAGTTGTAGTTATCACCGGTGGTAGTTCTGGGATGGGAGCTGCCACCGCCAAGTTAGCTTTGTCTCGGGGAGCCAAAGTGGTCGTCGGTGCTAGAAACGAGGAACAACTTGAAGAGCTTTCCACCGAAGTTGATAATCCAAAAAACTTTTCTTACAAAATTACGGATGTTACTAAGAAAGAAGACGTTCAGGAACTGACCGGCATGGCAATCGACAAGTACGGCCAGCTAGACGTCATGTATAACAACGCTGGCATTATGCCACAGGGACCTGTCGATGACCCGGATCGTTTAGCCGATTGGAAAAAAGCCATTGACACCAACATCATGGGCGTTTTAAACGGGATTGTGGCGGCGGTCCCACAAATGAAACAACAGGGTCAAGGTTTAATCATGGCCACCGATTCCGTCGCTGGTCACGTAGTTTACCCTAATTCCGCCGTTTATAACGGTTCCAAGTACGCCGTCAAAGCCGTCATGGAAGGTCTCCGTCAGGAACAACACCAAAATGGAATTCGGACTGGGATTGTCTCACCCGGCTTTGTCGACACGAACCTGATGAACACCATCAACGATGACAAGATTAAAAAACAGATTGAAGCTGACAAGCATGGCTGGTTGAGTCCCGAAAACATCGCGGAAATCGCGGTCTTCATGATGAGTCAACCAGAAAACGTTGATATTAACGAAGTCTTGGTTCGTCCAACCGACCAGGATGTGTAAGTGAATATACCAAATAAGCCCTTACTCAAATCGAGTAAGGGCTCATTTTTTTGGAAAACTAGTCATTCTAATTTCATTAAACTATTGTTCAGTCAAACATAATTAATCCTTATCAACAATCAACAACGATTTAATGGCTTCCCGCTTATCCATGGCGGCATAAGCATCCTTGACGTGATCTAAATCAAATTCCTTGGTAAAGACTTTTCCGGGATTAATCTTGCCATCAAGAACCGCCTGCAGTAATACATCACGGTCGTAAGTGGTAACGGGTGCAATGCCGCCACGGAGACCCGTGTTGTTATAGAACAAGTTGTTGGTGTTCATTTCGGCCTTTTGGGGAATGCCCACTCGACCAACGACAGCACCTGGTCTAGCGACCTTAGTTGCGGTATCAACCGACTGTTCGGTTCCAACACATTCCAAAATGGCATCAGCGCCAGCACCATTGGTCAGTTCCATCACGTGCTTAACCGCTTCATCTCCACGTTCAGGAACAATATCCGTTGCGCCAAATTCCTTGGCTAACTTTTGGCGATCCTCATGACGACTCATGGCAATGATACGCTTTGCACCACGCAACTTGGCCGCAATTACACCACAGAGGCCAACGGCCCCGTCACCCATGACGACAACGGTGTCACCGTCCTTCACTTCGGCGCTGGCAGCGGCGTGATAACCCGTTGCCATGACGTCAGAAAGGGTAACCAGTGACTTCAACATTTCGTCCGAATAGTCCGATGGTTGACCCGGAATCTTGACGAGTCCCCAGTTCGCGTTGATGTATCTGAAGTACTGGGCTTGATAACCAATGTTGGCACCCTTTTCCTGATTCATACAGTTACCGTCAAAACCCGCCAAACAAGCGGCACAGTGACCACAACCATGGGTAAATGGGGCAATCACAAAATCTCCGGGTTGAACGTCCTTGACGTCTGATCCAACTGAATCCACAATTCCAATGGCTTCGTGGCCCACAAAGGTATCGCGTTTTCGTTCGTCAATGCCACGATACCACCAGAGGTCGGATCCACAAACGCTGGCCCGTACCACCTTGATAATGGCATCGGTTGGTTTTTCAATCTTGGGTTTGGGCGTGTCAACGAGTTCAACATCGCCCGGTTTGATAAATTCCGTTGCTTTCATTTCAATTCCTCACATTCATTTAACTAAGCTTTTCGATTAATTCCTAAACTTTCTCTTACATCCAGCTGGTCATCTTGAAGCAGGCGCGTCGCTAGGTCAGCAATACTGGCAACGGCTACCCGATTACCGCTAACATCTTGACCTTTATACGTAATTTCGTATTCACTACTGCCGTTATCAAACCATCCCGGTCGAATTAACGTGTAATCTAAATCAGAACTTTCAATCACATCGGCCGCCTCACGATACGGTGCCAGTCGCGGATTATTTTTCAGGTTTCCACTTGCCGAAATTTCTTCAGGGACTTCATTATAAATGCCCATTGACGTAATGAAGACTAGGCGTTTGACGTTTTCATCATCCATGGCGGACACAACGTTCCTGGCCATTTCCGGTAAGTTGCCACTAAGCGCCACAAACACTTCATCCTGACCATGCACTACTTTTTCAAGGTCAGATAAATCATTTACGTCGCCACTTACGGCTCGTTCACGATCATCATCACTAAACCTTTGACCTGCACTTCTTGAAAAGAGTGTCAAAAAATCATCGGTCTTTTCCAACAGGTTCTTTCTGACCTCTTGACCGACGTTTCCGGTCGCTCCAATAATTAAAATTTTCTTCATAAATTATGCCTTTCGCATTCTCATTATTTAACGAAATTTTGAATGGTCTTTGGATCACGGTGATCAAAGAATTGGCTTTCACCCTTGTCCAACTTGGCGATCTCCTTCATATCATCGTCACTTAATTCAAAGTCGAAGATATCGATGTTTTCTTCCATCCGATTCTTATGAGTTGATTTAGCCAGGGTCACGATTCCACGTTGAAATTCCCAACGTAAGATGACCTGACCGACACTCTTTTTGTACTTGTCACCGATTGCTTTCAGGGTTTCATTGTTAAAAATGGCGTGTTTGCCCTCCGCAAATGGGGCCCAAGCTTCTGGACGAACATCAAATGATTCCAGATAGTCGACGGCGGTCTTTTGTTGTTCCCACGGATTAATCTCAATCTGGTTGATGGCGGGCTTAACGTCGTTAAATAATGCCAAATTGGTAATCTGATCATCGTAGAAATTGGAAACCCCAATGGACTTAATTTTGCCCGCTTTTTGAAGTTCTTCAAGGGCTCGCCATGAACCAAAGGTATCGCCGTAGGGTTGATGAATCAGGTATAAATCAAGGTAATCCAGTCCCAATTTCTTGAGGCTGGTTTCAAACATGTTCATGGTTTTGTCGTAACCACTGTCAGTGAACCAGACTTTAGAGGTGACAAATAAATCCTCGCGTTTTACGCCAGACTTTTTTAGCCCCCGACCCACGGCTTCCTCGTTTTGGTAGTATTGGGCCGTATCGATTAAACGATAACCCGAGGCGATGGCGTCGATAACCGATTGTTCGGCCTCTTCGGGGTTGGTGATTTGAAAGGTCCCAAAACCAGTTGCGGGCATTTGGTTGCCGTCATTTAATGTAAAGTATTCCATAATAACTCTCCTTATTTGTTATTTATTGACTACCCATAATTTACACCTTTACTTGGACTTGAATGCAAGTAAAGCGTTTTGTCGAAAAGAAAAAACAACCAAAGATTGGCTGTCTTAAACCGATTCATCTTCAAATTTTGCCATCCAGTACACGTCATGGTAACTTCCGTTGACGTAAAACTGGTCTTTTAAGGTTCCCTCAATCTTAAACCCAAACTTTTCGTAAATATGAACGGCGGGCTTGTTTTGCACGTCAACGTACAAGAAAATCTTGTGGAGGTTTAACGTCTCAAATCCATAGTTCACACAAGCGTCAAACGCCGCCTGGGCAATGCCGTTGCCAACGAATTCGTCACCAAGCGCAATCTCAATCTCAGCGTTTCGATCGCGTGGATTAATATCAATCAACGCCACGATTCCAGCGAACTTGCCTTTGACGTCAATCGCAAAATTGCGAATAGCGGGGTCGTTGTTTTCACGCTCGTATCTTTCGTTAAGGGACGACACAGAAAGATACGGTTCGGTGAACCAGTAGTCCATGGCGCGTTTATCATTAAAAAGTTCGTGGAGCTTGGGTAAATCAGTTTTCTCTAAAGCACGTAATTTCATTAATTATTCCTCGGTTGTCTTTTAATTAGTGCCTAAATCTTATCAATCTTTCGCCACTTTGACAATTTATGAAGAAGAAACAGAACTAAAACAAATGAACCCATAAAGTCGACTTTTGGTCTAACTCTATGAGTTCATCCCGTTTCTATTTATTAATATTGATTATCATTTTGCCTTATCGGGGTGTCCCTGCAAGTAAATGGTGTGGGTGTTTAAGAATTCATCAATTCCATGTTTACCATCGTCGCCACCAATTCCAGATTCTTTCCAACCAGAATGTGAACCATTAATGGCTTCGAAGTTGTAACGGTTAATGTAGGTTTCACCGTCTTCGAGTTCATTTGCGGCTCGATGAGCGTTATCCAGATTCTCGGTAAAGATTGATGAAGTAAGGCCAAAGTCACTATCGTTAGCCATCTTGATGGCATCACTTAAGGTCTTGAAGGTCACAATTGGGAGAACCGGTCCAAAGATTTCATCCTGAATAATCTCAGAATCCTGTTTGACGTTCGTGATGACCGTTGGTTCGTAGTAAAAGCCACCTTCGATGTTCAACTTGTGACCACCAGCGGTAACCTTACCGCCAGCTTCAACGGCTCGGTCAACCATTTTCGAAACTTTATCCAAAGCTCCTTGATTAATCAACGGACCCATCCCAACGTTTTCGTCCTTCATCGGATCGCCAACCGTAATTTCTGACATTTTCTTCGATAATTTCTTGATAAATTCGTCGGCCACGTCTTCTTGGACGTATACTCGTTCACAGTTATTACAGATCTGACCGTTATTATCAACTCGGGAATCAATGATGGATTGAACCGCCAGGTCAATATCAGCGTCTTTACATACAATGGCGGGAGCTTTTCCACCAAGTTCAAGTGACACTTTGGCCAAATGGGTAGCGGCACTCGTCATGACTCGTTTCCCTGACTCAACCGAACCAGTCAGACTGATAATGCCAACCTTTTTGTTCTTTGATAATTCGTCGCCAACGACCGAACCTGGTCCCGTGACAATGTTAACAACGCCCTTAGGAATGCCAACTTTTTCAACGATCTTAGCGAATTCAAGCGCTAAGTTAGGGGTGTCAGAACTTGGTTTCATCACAATGGTATTCCCGGTGACTAGTGCTGGACCCATCTTTCTGGCAATTAAGAAGAACGGGAAGTTCCATGGTAAGATGCCGGCCGCAACGCCAATTGGTTGCTTTTCAATCATGATACTTTCGTCTTCGTTATCAGATTGAAGGATTTCTCCCTCATAGGTTCGACTGGCACTTCCCATGTAGTCAAAGTAATCGGCTGAGAATAGGATCTCAGTGGTGGCAAGTGACTTAATCTTGCCCTGTTCTTCTTGAAGCATGTAAATCAAATGGTCTTTTTGTTTGCGAACTTCGTTTGCGACCGCGTGCAAATACTGACCACGAGTGGCAGCTGGAACCTTCTTCCATGATTCTTCGGCTTTAGCTGCGGCATCGATGGCCGCTTTCGTCTCTTCCTTACTAGCACTAGGAACGGTTGAGATTGCCTGTCCCGTCGCTGGATTGAGTACCGTTAATACTTTTCCTGAATCTGAATCTTTAAATTCTCCGTTAATGTACATTTGGTAATGTTTTAATTCAGCCATAATATGATGCTTCCTTTCAATAACATTTAATTTCAACAATCATGTTAAAGTGATTTAATCAACCTTATTTGCCGGGTTGGTAGTCCTTATCAATTACTAATACCGGTTTAATCGTCTTTCCGCTGATGGAATCAGCATTGGCTTCGTTGATTTCATCAAATGGGTAGAACTTCTCGGTCTTATCAAAGTCGAACATGCCTAATTGGTAAAAACGAATTAAACGTGGAACGTCGACTTGCGGGATCGAATCACCCATGTTAACACCGACAACCTTGCGATCACTGGTACAAAGGTCGTTCCAAGTATCCAAGTTAATGTGCTGGTCGGTTACGGCAATCGTAGCCGTTGTTCCGCCTTGAGCCAAGGCTTGAATCGAACTTTCCATGACCTGTTTAACACCAGTGGTATCAACGGCGTAGTCAACTCCGTGCCCATTAGTTAATTTCTTGATGGCTTCAACGGGATCCTCGTCTTTACTGTTGATGGCATCAGTGGCGCCGAGTTCCTTGGCCAACTTCAAACGGGAAGGAACGATGTCAACGGCAATTACACTGGTACATCCGGAAATGCGACCAGCCATCATGGCAGCTAACCCAACGGCTCCAGTTCCAAAGACCGCAATCGTTGAGCCGGGTTCGGGCTTTAAAGTATTAAAGACCGTTCCGCTACCAGTCACGTAGCCACAACCTAATGGTCCTAACTTTCTCAAATCGAGGTCCTTTGAGACCTTAACGGCGTTTCGTTCACGAACCACCGTGGTCGTGGTAAACGATGATTGGTCAAACATGTCGGCAACATCGTGCCCATTTTCGGTAAAGTGCGCACTGCCGTCGGGACGAACCCCCGATAGGTTATTGGCCGCATAGTTTAAACATTGAGTGGGAATTCCCCTTAAACAGTTAATGCAGTTTCCACAACCATAAAATGACAGAACGACGTGATCGCCGGGCTTAAAGTCTTTTACTTCCGAACCAACCTTTTCGACAATCCCAGAACCTTCATGACCCAGAATAATCGGATAACCAATCTCAGCCGTGCCCTTTCTCAAGGCTTCATCTGAGTGACAAATTCCAGTTGCAACCATGTGAACTTGTAAATCATCTGGTTGCATTTTGGCTAATTCGACATCATCTTTAATTTCGAACTTGCCATTTTTCTTATTAACGACCGCTGCTTCAATCTTCATAAGTAAACCCTCCCATAATGTAAAATTGTTAATTATTGAGCAATTATGATCAAAGAAAAAGCTGATTTCATTAATCAACAATTGATTTTTTAAACTCTTTTCTATAAAACAGGATTGGAATTTTCGAAATGATTGGTTTGATCTGTAACCGCTTACAGATTGTTATACTCGTCTTCTAAAAAAATTCAAGTTATAACACATCAAAATCATAATTATCTAAGAAATTATTCTTTCAAACCCTTGTGTTTCTAGTAGAGTCAAAAGCCAAAAAAATTCCCCAATATTGTGATGGAATAAACTTTAATTATGTATAAAAAAGGGAATCCCAATAAATGGATTCCCTTTACTTAATTATTTAATTTTCGCTGGCTTCAAGATTGGCTTCTCCCAGAAATCAAGCGCACAAATCGAGTTGATAATGTAATAAATGTATTTGCCAACGTTTGCGAAGTTGCCCTGCACGATGGCTTTTAGTAACTGGATCAGATTATAGACGAACCAGTATTTCCACTGAACGGTCAGTTTCATGGCGTTTAAAATGTTCGCAGTCAGCGACAAATCAAACGCAATCACGACAATCCAGAATAACAAATGCGTGTAACCGTTAGGCCAACCAACCAGATTGGCTTCAAACGAAAATACCAGACTCAAAAGTAAAATGCTGGTCATGACGACCCACTTCTTGATTCCCGTATACGGTTTGGTCGCCTTGTACTTAGCGGTCTTCATCCACTTATTAATCGCAAACGTGTAGATGATGAAAGTCACCGGATAGGTAACGACCGCCGCTTTATTACCTAAAACGTAATCAATAAAGCCGGACAGAACTACGTTAATGATGCCAATCACGTTGCCGAGGTTATTCATTCTCCCAGTTAAACGCGTTGAATAAATGGAGAGGACGGCGTTTACGATCGAAATAATTCCAAACGGAACAAAGACCGCCCAGGAGCCCCAGTGCGTGACGTCTGCCAGATTCTCCGTCAGATAACCACTCGCAATCGACGCAATCACCACGATTGCGACTCCAACTAGGTCAAACCATCGACTTTTTGCTAATGCATGTAACATTATGAACATCTCCTCATTGTTTTTAGCGAGGCGTATCGGAAGCAACCCTCGTTATTTAGTTTTTTGTTACAAACAATTGAACGGCTTGATTATAACACCATTATCATTACCAGAAGCCAAATTTTGAACGTAAAAAAAGACAACCCGGATGGATTGCCTAATTAATCTAGTTCGATTTGCTTTGACTATCTTTCGCTGTTTCTTGATGCTTATTCTTAGAACTATCTTTATTTGTAAAGTGATTAATGACCATGTGTAAAACAATAATAAACAGGATGGCACCAACTAGGACGCCGACAATTCGCTTCAAACTCCCGTTAATGATGTACATCCCACCAACGATATAAATAATTGACTGTGGAATTGACCCAATCACGACCGCTAGAACCAGTAGTTTGCGTGATATTTTGAACCGTGAAGCCGCGTAACTAATTAAATAAACGGGGAAGAATGGGATGGCATAACCAATACATAGAATGATAAAGGGATGCTTAACGTTACTAAAACTCAATTCTTTATCTCGATAATTACTTGCGATATTACGAACGGACTTAATCAACTTAACACTGCATAGTCCACCAAGGGTTAATCCAATTAAATTAATAAAAAAGCCCAGAACGTTTCCAAAACAAATGCCGGCTAACACACAGATTACTTGATAAGGAACAAACGGTAACAACGTCGCAAACGTTAAAACAATTAAAAATAGAGCCGCATCGATAAACCCATGTTCATGAATTTCTTTAACGGCCACGCCCCTCTGACTCGGATCAAAAAACATCCGAATCTGTGGAAAATAATCTTTAAACAGAATCACTAATCCAATAACAACAATAATCGCTAAAAGACAGTATACGATTTTCTTGTTTTCTAATTTTTTTATGATGATAAACTACCCCTAACGTTAATTGAATAGGGAAAGTCTAACACATGTCACGAAACGATAAAACCGATTTTACAAAATTAAATTCTATAATGCCATTTCTTTTCTAACTTTCACCACTAGTCTATAATCAATCCTAATAGTCACATTCAAGGAGGTTTTTAATTTGCACATTGATACAAAATTAATTCACGGAGGGATCACTGGTGACAAGGAAACGGGAGCCGTTTCCGTCCCGGTCTATCGCGCCTCAACTTTCAAACAAACTAAGCTTGGCGGGAATCCACGCTGGGAATACTCACGGACGGGCAATCCGACCCGGTACGCCCTTGAAACCCAGATGGCAGAACTCGAAAACGGAACCGCTGGTTTTGCCTTTAGTTCGGGGACTGCTGCCATCAACACCATCCTCTCGATGTACTCCAAGGGTGATCACATCATTGTCGGCCAAGACCTGTATGGTGGGACGATTCGTCTAATTAATCAAGTAATGAAACGTTTTGGACTAGAGTTTACGGCCGTTGACATGCAAGATGTAGACGCCGTCAAGGCTGCTTTTCAGCCCAACACCAAGGCCATTTACTTTGAGACTCCTACGAACCCACTGCTGACGGTAGCCGACATTCATAAATTATCCGAAATGGCGAAAAAACACGGTGCCAAAACCATCGTTGATAACACCTTTGCGACCCCTTATAATCAGAGCCCGTTGGATTTGGGTGCAGACGTGGTGGTGCACTCCGCCACCAAGTATCTCGGCGGACACAGTGACGTCGTGGCGGGCGTTGCCGTTACTAACGATGACCAGATTGCCGAACAGTTGGCCTTCCTGCAGAATTCCATCGGTAGTACGCTTGGACCAGATGACAGTTGGTTGGTTCAACGTGGCATTAAGACGCTTGGTGCTCGCATGCGGGTTCACCAAGACAACACGAACGCCATTCTTGATTTTCTCAAAAATGAACCAAAAGTGGCGAAGGTTTACTATCCCGGTGATCCTGACAATCCGAACTACGAAGTGGCAAAGAAACAGATGCGTAACTTTGGTCCCATGATTTCGTTTGAACTCCAACCAGGACTTTCAGCGAAGACGTTTGTCGAAAATCTTCAAATTATCACCTTGGCCGAAAGTCTTGGTGGTGTTGAAAGCTTGATTGAGGTTCCTGCGGTCATGACCCACGATTCCGTTCCAAGAGCAGAACGTTTAAAGGACGGGATTTCTGACGGTCTAATTCGCTTGTCAGTTGGGATTGAGGATAAAGAAGATTTACTAGACGATTTGAAAAAGGCGTTTGATAAAATTTAGGAAGTAAAGAACTAGCATATTTAGATACGAATATGCTAGCTTCTTTATTTTGCCGAATGATATTTTTTAATCAAATTAAAGAAGCCAAAAAATTTAAAAAGTTTTTCCTTCATTATATCAACGATTAAACCACACAATATTACTTAAGGAGTTAAGTGTTTTGAATTGTTTTATCCTGTAGAATTGATATACAGGCTCAAATGCCTCAGCGTACAGATGTGTTACATTGCTTCCCAAAACATCCTGAATAAGGAGGAGTATGATGAACAGATCGAGAGGTGTGCGTTATTTGGATATTATTAGCATATGCCACGTCACAGATAGTAATGACAATTTCAAAAGCCATTTTCTACCTTGCCAAAGCATATGCGATAATAAAAAAAGCTAATCATCACTGATTAGCTTACCCAAATTAACGCACCTGAAATACGCGCTTGGAAGAGATCTCACACATCTCTTCCTTTTTTATTACACTATTATTGTATGTGATAAACGTATAAATGTCAATCCAACTTTTTTTACTCCCAATCAACCTCAATCTGTTAAACTGAAACCAAATAATTAATGGGAGGCATATTATGACTAGAAAAATTGGAGTCATTGGTGACGGTCACGTGGGATCAACGGTGGCAAATTACATCGTTGTAAGTGGGTTCGCCGATGACTTAGTAATGATTGATAAAAACGACGCCAAGGTCAACGCTGACGCAATTGATTTTCGGGAGGGCATGCCTAATTTACCCTTTCACACCAATATCATTGTGAATGATTACAACGCTTTAAGGGACGCTGACGTTGTTATCTCAGCCCTTGGTAAGATTAAACTGTCAAATAACGACAGTGACAATCGTTTTGCCGAATTATCCTACAACATCGAACAGGTCAAAGAGGTCGCACCTAAGATTCGTGATTCCGGTTTTAATGGCGTTTTGATTGCCATTACCAATCCAGTTGACGTGATTACCCAGTTGTACCAACAAATTACTGGTTTACCGAAAAAGCACGTCATTGGAACGGGAACACTCCTAGATTCCGCCAGAATGAAACGTGCCGTTGGCGAAAAACTAGGGATTGATTCACGCTCGGTCACTGGTTACAATCTTGGTGAGCACGGTAACTCCCAGTTTACCGCATGGTCGACCGTTCGGGCTCTTGATCAACCAATTGAAAAATTAGCCCAAAGTCGTCATCTTGATCTCGACACTTTAGATCAGGAAGCACGCCACGGCGGTTTTAGAGTAATGCAAGGTAAAGGCTACACCAGTTATGGGGTGGCCAGTGCTGCAGTACGGCTCGCCAACACCGTTCTCTCTGATGCCCGCACCGTTTTGCCAGTCTCAAACTACCGTTCCGACTATGGCGTATACTTCTCCTATCCAGTTGTAGTTGGAAGAGACGGCATCATTGAAGATGTCCCACTTGATTTAACCGATGAAGAGAAAGACAAACTCCAAGCTTCCGCCAACTTTATCAAAAAGAACGTTGAAAAATACAGTTAAAACCAAAACACACCATAACCACTAGTCTTCTAGCAGTTACGGTGTGTTTTTAATACTGTCAGCAATTAAAATCGCCACAGCAGACGTAATAATAAAAAAGCCAATCATAGTGGACTAACTCACCTATGATAATCGCATCCAACTTGCGATGAGAAAAAAGTTAGAGATTTCTTCTCGTTTTTATTATATGGAATAAATAATTAGATGTCAATTTAAATAAAATCCATAAAAAAATGATTGCCCCACCAGGCAATCATTTTTTTATATTTATATGAGCAGCCAAGGACTTGAACCTCAATCTCACGAATAAAGAATTCGTTGCTCTAACAAGTTGAGCTAGCCGCTCGCAAGCAAAACTCAATTACATTTACTAGTATAATGCATATTAGCACGTCCGACAACACTTTTTGCAGTCGATTAATGAAAACTTCATAATTTTAATTACTAGCGACGATGTCGATTAAACTTCCTGATTTGCAGAATTAAGTAGACTAACAACAGAAGGATAACCAGTAATTCAATCGCGCCCATGACCATCTTCATCACATTTACTGGATTGGTCGATTTGTAAACGACGGGGACACTCATGGAACTGTTTGGTAATAAGTCTAATTCATTTTGAGACGCCTGGATGTTAACCGTTCCAACCCTCTCGCCCTTCGTAATTGGAGCAAGTGGCGTTTTGAAAACCCCAGAGTGGTTGGTAGAGACAAAGTCTGTCTTTAATTTTTCACCTTGCGGTAACCAGTACGTTTGAGGTGCCGTCAAGCCAATTTTAGTTTTAGGATTTTGTCCGTTAACAACGTTGACAGTTTTATTTTTAATCACGTTGTCACCAATCGTAATTGGTTCCAAACTTTGACTGATTTGATTGAGCATTAATTGGGTTTGGGCAAAGCGCTGCTCCTTTGGTGCCCCTAAAACCACGGTGATGACCCGATCGTTGTTACTGGTACCGGTTCCCACAAAATTCTCGCCAGCGGTATTACTGGTTCCCGTCTTTAATCCGTCAATCTTGAATGGATTAGTTTGGCCCAGAAGTAAGTTAGTGTTCTTGTGCGTCTTTCCATCCCATTCCAATGTGGTCATTGAGGTAGTCTTTAAGATTTGCGGGTATTGAGTAATTAATTTCTGTGACAATTGAGCTAATTCCTTAGCTGACATCGTATTCTCAGCGTCATCACTTAATTTAGGATTCTTTAGCGCGCCTAAATCGTGATTAGCCAATCCACATGCGTTATAGAATTGCCCGTTCTTAATTCCCAATTTTTTGACTTCTTGATTCATCATTTTACCGAAGTCGTGGTTAGGACCTGCCAAATATTCGCCAAGTGCCATGGCAGCACCGTTAGCAGAACAAACCAGACTCGCGTCGTACAGTTGTTTAACCGTGTATGATTGACCAGCTTTCAACGGAACGTTAGTAAAATCATCCTTCTGACTCAAATTAGCAACTCCAGCGCTAATTTTAACCTTACTGTCCCACGAGATCTTTTTTGCTTTTATTTGGTTTAACACAATATATGTAGTAATAAGTTTACTAACGGATGCGATCGGCAACTCTTGGTTAGCGTTTTTGCTATAAATGATCTGGCCGCTGGTGGCATCAACGGCAATGGCACTTTTGGCCTTTATGTTAATTTCATTCTGTGAAATGGGCGGCTGTTTGTTACTAGCATCGACCGTACTAGGATTGAAGATCAGCGGCATGATTAAAAACACCAGCGAAAATATTACGCTCAGCGTCAGTAATTGATGTTTTTTACTTTTCAAAATCAAATGACCTCTTTTTATTAAATGATATTTTTTGTAGATAACACTTATACGTCTATTGTACTAAATTAATAAAATAATCAAAATATGCCATTAAAAATAAAAAGCCAATCATCACTGATTAGCTCAATCAAAATATTTCGTTATTCAATATTGATGTTTAGTTCCACCACAACATTACATAAACAATAGTGGCAAACGCAAAGAAAATTCCATTAATTACGTACGTTTTCTTGGTTGGATAACACAAGAAATCGATTAAGTTCAGAATTAATAAAATCGGCAGACCAATAATCGTGATGCTACTTACAATTGGATCGATAAACTGTGGCATTTTCATCCCGATCATGATCAAACCAAGCAGCAACGCGGAAACCACATAAAGCAAGTTGATGATAAGCATTCCGACTGACGCGTACTTACTGTACTTAGTTGAACTTGGCTTACCCTTTTTAAACAGAACGTTATAAAACAAAGCGTAAACCACAGCATACACCACCATTCCGTAGATTAAAATAATCCAAAACATGGCGGGACTAAGGGTGAGGCTAGTCTTAATGTTTATAACCGCAAACAATTCAGGAAAACTACCGAAAACAATCAAAGCCGAAAGCAATGGTGCCAAGATAAACTTACCTAATGACTTAAGAAATCGCATATAGACACTCTTCTCTCAATTAAATTCGTTACTTAGGTAAATTATACTATAAACGAAAAAAATACCAACTAACTCCCGTTTGGAATTAGCTGGTATTTTACACTATTAATTAAATTAATTTCTTTCTAATGTAACCGGAACAGCCATCAATCACCATGACCATGATGACGATCCCCAATAAGATGATCCCCACTCTGGACCAATTGCGCGTGTTCAACGCCATAATCATTGGCGCCCCAATTCCGCCAGCACCAACCAAACCAAGGATTGAGGCAGCTCGAACTGAAATTTCAAAGCTGTACAAAGTGTATGAAATCAAAGCCGGTAGGATGGTCGGCCACGTCGATAATGCGAAAACCTGTGGTTTGCTGCCGCCAGCCGCCACGATGGAATACTCCGAACTATGATTCATTTCCTCAATGGATTCTGAGAAGAGTTTCCCTAGCATTCCGATGGAGTGAATCCCAAGGGCCATGACTCCGGCAAAACTACCAGGTCCCACCGCTTTAATGAACATAATCGCTAAAACAATTTCAGGAAAAGCTCGAATGACCGTCAAAAGGAAGGTTCCCACCTTAGACGTTACGTTATACTTACTACTCTTACTATGAGCAGCGAAGAACGCAAACGGAACACTGATGACAGCGGCAATGATGGTTCCCAAAAAGGCAATGGCAAGCGTCATAATTAATTGGGACACTAAATCTTCACCACTGCCGTTGTAAATATAGGACCAATCAGGGTGAATTAGTCCCATGAAGATGGACTTAGAAACCGTGCCAGCTGATTCCTGAATCTGACTAAATTTCATGTCTGAAAAACACCAGCCATAGATCAAAATAATGACAATTGCCCAAATGGTCCAGCTGTAGCGGTCCCATCGTTTTTGTTTTTCGTTAATTTTTGGAATGGTCACTGTAGTTTCCTCCTCAAGTAATTACTAAGGATGTCAATCACCAGAACCGTTACGAAGGTTGCCAGAATCACAACCGCCGTCTCGGAGTAGTTAAATTCATCGATGGTTTGTTGAAGATACAACCCAAGTCCTCCAGCACCAACGTATCCTAAGACGGTTGAAGAACGAACGTTCACTTCCAACGTGTACAGGAAGAAACTACAAAATTGACCTGCAATCTGGGGAATAATGGCCAAACGAATAATCTGAAGGATGCGGGCACCGGAAGCTTTCATGGCTTCAGCTGGCCCCATGTCGACCGTCTCTAGTACTTCATAGAACAGTTTGGAAATCATCCCAAATGAGAAGATGGCTAGCGTGATGGTTCCAGTCGTTGGACCAATCCCAAAGATGGCAACTAAGATAGCTGCCAACAGAAGTGACGGTAACGTTCTGACGATGTCCAGTACGAACCGAGACGTGCCGTGAATAACCTTACTGTGATCAAGATTCCGCGCGGCCAGAAATGCAGCTGGAATCGCAAAGACGGTTCCAATCGTAGTTCCAAGGATTGCCATCTGAACGGTCTGAACCAGTGGGTCCCAGATAAAACTAAAGTACGACCAATCCGGGTTACTCATTTGACCAATCAGAACCCCAAACTGGGCGATGTTCGAGATAAACAAGCTGGGATCAACCCCACAAATTTTCATGGAGTAAATAAACAAAACGATCAAAATGGCAATTACAATGATGCCCTTAACGTGATACTTTTTGACAAAGGACATCTTCGGCATGTCGCTAGTGTGCATTAGCTATTGCCTCCTTCGTAAATCGCCTTCAAATCTTCTGGAGTAGAATCAGCCGCTGGCTTGTCAAACACTAATTTTCCATCCCGAATTCCAATAATTCGGTCCGCAAATTCAAGTGCTAGTTCAACTGAATGGAGGTTCACCAGAACAGTATCGTGATCCTTGACGTTTAAATTCTTCAAATCCTGCATAACTCCGTGACTAGTCTTGGGATCGAGGGAAGCAACGGGTTCATCAGCCAGAACCAAATCAGGTTCTTGCATCATTGTTCGTGCGATGGCGACCCGCTGCATCTGTCCTCCAGAAAGGGAGTCCGCTCGATCGTATAATTTTTTGAGCATGTTAACATGGTCCAGTGATCGAACCGCCTTTTCCTTGTCTTCTCTACTATACAAACCGAGAAGTGTTTTCCATACTGGATAGTAACCAACTCTTCCACTTAAAACGTTTTTTTGAACCGTAAGCCGGTTCACTAAGTTGAAACTTTGAAAAATCATTCCAATTTTTCGGCGAAAGTGACGGAGCGCTTTCCCCTTCAATTTAGAAATATCAGTCCCGTTGATGATAATTTTGCCGTCGCTGATATCTTGCATCCGATTAAGGGAACGAAACAGGGTGCTTTTCCCCGCACCTGAAAGTCCAACGACAGCGATGAATTCACCGCGTTTGACGTTAAAACTAATATCATCTAATCCTTTAATACCACTAGGATAAGTTTTGGTAACATGATTAACTTGTAAAATATCCGAATCGCTCAATTTAATCCCTCTCGCCTATTCTTTGGTTTTACTAATCTTGTTGGCTTTGTCCATGTATGAATGAAGTTGCTTAAATTCTGACTTCTTGTACGGAACGTAGCCCTCTTCTTGATAAATCTTAAAGATAACGTCATGACCTTCTTTAGTCTTCGCCATGTTCTCGTAGGCTTTGGCAATCTTCTTCTGCCACGACTTCGACATGTCACTTCGACAAGCAACCACGTCATTTGGAATAGCCTTAGTCGTGTAAATAACCTTGGTATCCTTCATAACGTTCGGATTGTCCTTTTGGACTAAGGTTTGAGCTCCTTGGAAAGTAAAGGCAGCATCGTTGTTCTTGTTTAAAACGGACAGTACAGCTTGATCATAACCATTAATAACGTCGGTCTTGATGCCATCCTTGTTGATATTAATTCCGTGTTTCATAAGTTCAACGACCGGGTAAATATAACCCGCCGTTGAATTCGTAGTACCAGTGGCAATCTTTTTGCCCTTTAAATCGTTAATGTTGTTGATACCACTATCTTTTCTGACAACAATTGTGGAATAAAAGTGATCTGATGACTTGTTAGTAAGTTGCAAAGTCTTCGGATCGCGTGCTTGGCGCGTCGCTTGAACGAGGGGAACCACCTTGTAATTCTTTTGCGCTAAGACAAAGTCCCCAGGATTCATTTCAGAAACATCCAACGTCTTTGAACCCATGGCCTGAATAAGTGAATTCCCGTCAGTTGAAACCTTGACCGTGACCGGGATATGGAGCTGTTTTTCTAACTGTTTGGCGAGCGGCTTGGCTTCGGCATTGGCCTGCCCAGCGTTCACTGACGGCGTAAAACCAACCGTCAATTTCTTTGGTTTGTAGTTACTAGATTGTTTCCCACATGCAACTAATCCAACCGACAAAAATGTAATGGCAGCACCTGCTGTGATCCATTTCAAAGCTTGCTTGAGTTTCATTACGAGTCCCTCCCAAAAAATTGTTGTACCAGACAAATTAATCATATCATGATACATACAATTTTCAATAAATATCTTTTAATTGTTCGTATTTTATTTAAATATGCACTCAATATATTCTTTGTTTTCCAATATATTAATTAATTAACGAATATTAGTAATCAGTGTAATTAGAGCAAACAAAAAAGACAACACCAATAAGTACGAGTTGTCCTTAAGAAAATTTTGGTAGATAAAATTATTTTCTGTTTCACGTGAAACTATTTTGATGATTATTTCATGCCAAATAATAAAATAATTGACAGATTTATAAATTAGAAATAGAATTGAAGAGTAATAAAAAAGGAAGAGATGTCGTTACCATCTCTTCCCGCGCAGATTTATGTGTTATTTGGGTAAAAAGTTAATCTTTGCGGTTAGCTTTTTTATTATCGCGTATGCCTTAGCACAATTAATGGTCGCACACGAGATAATAAGAACCACTATTGCTAGTGGTACAATCCCAGTAACCTACTTTATTCTGTATTCAAGCGACTCACCTCTTCATCATAAGTTGTCTGCCCACTTATCAAAATCATCAATATTTCCAATTTTATTAGTTTTGCCGTTAAGAGCATCATTTCTAGCTTGAATATTTGCTAAAGTATCTTTATCATCGCGTATATTACTTTCAGCTTTTCTTCTTATCATAATGTCCATCCCCTTAAATCAATAGTAAGGCATTATGTAAACAATGAAAACATGATATACACATTATTTATTATTAATAATTGAATAAAACTCAAAAAACATCCCCCTTCCAAAAAAGTGAGGATGTTTTTCGTATCTTATTTTGTGTAGGTTCTAATCTTTGGTGCTGTGTATGTGGTCATAAATTCATAGATTTCAGACAACGAATCCGAAAAAAGTAACTTTTTGCGATCTTCCACCGTCAAAAATTCCTTTTCGGTCATTTCATCAAACATTTGTTTAAGCGGATCGTAGTATCCCTGAACGTTATACAACACACATGGATCATCATTGTCGCCAATTCGAGCCCATGAAAAAGCTTCAGAAATCTCTTCTAGAGTCCCAGGACCACCTGGAAGTGCGATACAACCATCCGATTGAGTCAACATTTTTTGTTTGCGAATATCCATATTAGGCACTACGTCCAAACTAGTCAGCCCGTCCATGCTGGCCCCACGCTCAACTAACTCTTTTGGCATGATGCCGTGAACTACTCCACCAAGTTCTAAAACTGTCTTGGCAAGCAATCCCATGAGACCAACACCGCCACCACCATAAACTAACGCTAAGTCATGGTTAACCAACCATTTTGCCAATTTTTTGGTGGCTTCTTGGTATGCTGGATCATTGCCAGGAGCCGCACCACAAAATACTGCAACTGCTTTCATATTTGAATTTCCTCATTTCAATTTATTTTTATGTTAATAAGTGTACCACGTCACTTCAAGCCAGTAGTGACAGGAGCTTTGGCAAATTGTTTCATGTGAAACTATCTTAACTTTGTTTATTTATCATAAATACTGGCATCATATTTAAAGGGATGGTCCTTAAATAACTGACTGTAAAACGCGATTTCGGAAAAAGCCCGATTTAATTTCTTTATGTCCACAGTTTTACCGGGAGCGTCTTTTAAAAAGCTCCCATCGTCAGCAAAATTTTTATCGACCTTTCGAATTAAAGTTGGCTTTGGCAGGGTAAATAGGCCCAGTTGTCCAAGCGTTGGTAACAAAGCTGGATAGGAAGATTGGCCACCTCGTGAATTATTAGAATAGGTAATAATCTTGGCCGGTTTGCCCTTGGCTTCAAACGCCAAAAAGTCGAGCGCATTCTTTAGTACAGCTGGAAACGAATGATTATATTCAGGAACCAAAAAGAGATAACCATCCGCGTTTCGCATGTCATCCACCCATTTTTGTTCATTAGGTTTTAAACTTCGATTTTGATTGTCCATTGGCGCAACATCTTCGTAGAAAAACGGCAAATCGTAGTCCGCCAAACTAATAAAATTGAAATCAGCATCATTAATCCGCTCAAAATCACCCTGTCGATTACGTAAGTACTTAAAGATCCGACGTCCCAGACTAACCTTTCTTGAACTACTTAAAATAACGTTAATTGTCATTAAACATCACCTCAACCCATTTTCTAATCATTATACCTTTAAAATCAAAATAAAAAACCGAACCAGCTTTATCGCCAATCCGGAAATTTACTTATCAACTATTTCTTAGCTTCTTCTTTTTTCGGACGATCAATTACTTTCACCTTATCGCCACCGATAATTAACTGATCACAAATATTTAAGAACAGACCGTGTTCAACAACTCCGGTGTAGTTCTTCAAGTTGTGAGCTAACTTTTGTAAGTCAGCATCTTCTGGAATTGTAATGTCGATTAGGTAGTTTCCTGAGTCAGTTTGAAGAATATCACCGTCATCTCTGAAGCGGAACTCTGGCTTGTATCCAGCTTCGTTTAAGTATCGGAAGACACCCATCCCACCGAACGGAATGACTTCAACCGGCAACTTTTGGCCAGCCAAGGTCTTGTGGTACTTGGTCGAATCAACGATCCAAACGTTCTTGTCTGACATGGTTGCGACCAATTTCTCAAAGAGTAAGGCAGCTCCACCACCCTTGATTCCGTTGAGCTTGTCGTCAACGGCGTCGGCGCCATCAACCGTCAAGTCCACCCGATCAATGGTATTAACGTCAAGCATCGGCATGCCAAGACTTTCGGCTAACTTTTCGGTACCAACCGAAGTGGCGACACATTGAACGTCTAAGCCTTCTTTTTTGATTCGTTCGTTAATGGATTTGACGAAGTAGGCAGCCGTACTACCAGATCCAAGTCCTAGCACAATGTGATTTGGAACTTGAGCAGCGGCGTATTCAGCAGCTTGTTTCTTCTCTTTTTCGATCACTTCTTTGGTCTTGGAAGTTTTGCTGATGACATCCAAGACGTCTTTTTCATAAGGAATGGAGTTCTGCGCTCCAGCCACTTGAACCGTCAGTGATGAGGCGTGGTTGGCGTACAACATTGCATCCTTGATGTTAGCACTGTTTAAATCTAATCGTGATGCCAAGGCTCCAATGAAAGTATCACCAGCAGCAGTCGTGTCAACAGCTTTGACCTTGAAGGCTGGAATGAAGGCATGACTGGCTGGGGTTGCGTAGAACGAACCCTTGTCACCAACGGTAATGATGACCATTCTAATGCCTAGTTTAAAGAAGTACTCCGCGTTCTTCATCATGGAATCGTCGTCAATCACCTTAATCCCAGTGAGGGCCTCTGCTTCAGTCTCATTAGGGGTAATAATGTCAGTCAATTGAAGTAATTCTTCTGGTAACTTCTTGGCTGGTGCTGGGTTCAAAATGGTCTGAACCTCATTTTTCTTCGCAATCTTAAATGCTTCGATAATCGTTGGTACTGGAATTTCTAGTTGCGCAATCGCACGGTCCGCATTCTTAATGGCGTCTTCGTGTTGGTCAACGTCCTCCGGTGTCATGGCCATGTTGGCTCCACCATAGACATAGATCGAGTTTTGACCAGTACTATCAACGGTAATGTAAGCTTGTCCAGTCTGTTGCTCCTTCGTAGTAATCACGGAATCAAGGTTCATCCCGTCCTTTTTAAATCCTTCAATCATGAACTTAGCGTCTTCGTCATCACCTAACTTAGTGATAAAAGTGGTATCGGCGCCAGATCTTGCCGCAGCAATTGCCTGATTGGCACCCTTTCCGCCACCATGAGATTCTTGGTGATTCTTCACCGCCAAGGTTTCACCAGGTAACGCATATTTGTCAACGTTTAGAACCTTATCAACGTTGGTAGATCCAATCACAACAACTTTTTTACTCATTTTACTGCCTCCCTATTTGCAACCGCTTTCATTATGTATATCATATCATTGCGAGAAATAGTTGTATATAGATTTAGCTAAAATGATGTTTTTTAAACTTGTTTTCAATAGCAAGTTTATAAACATATGAATTTTCACTCATTTAGCCACTTCAACCCTTCACCAGGATTATCAAACTTCTTATAATCATTACTTTTAATTGCTTTAGTTAAACGTTCATTTGGAGCATCAAATTGTTTTTTGTTTCAGCATCTACTCTAAAACTAATTTGTGACCTACTAATAAACATCATGATTAATCCTCCTTATTTTTAAGATACCATAAATGCCAATTTACACAAAAAAAGAGACACCCGCAGGCATCCCTTTCAAACAATTTAATTAATTATTTCTTTGATTCGTCTAAAGCCTTTTTAGCTAATACGAAATCACCAAAAGTAGCGGAACCGTTGTGTGGTACGACTGGACGACTAATGTATTCATCAAGAGGACCAACGTCTAAATAGTTATCAAATAACAGATTGAATTGGTCTCTAACCTTTTGAACAAATTGAGGAGTACATACACCTCCACCAAGCACAATTTGGTCGGGACGGAAGTTAACCGTTAAACTGATAACCCCTTGGGCAATGTAGTACGCAATGATGTTCCAAACTGGATCATCTGGCGGGGTATCTTGACCCTTAATGTTGTTTCGAGCTTCAAAAGTAGGACCAGAAGCAACCCCTTCAAGACAGTCACCATGATAAGGACAAATCCCAGGAAAGTTCATGTCATCTTGGTGTCTCTTAACTCGAATGTGACCAAATTCAGGAGTTCCACGAACCCCTAAGAATTCATCTTTGATGACGGTTCCAGCACCAATCCCAGTTCCATCAGTGATGTAACTAACGGCTTCAATATTTTTATTAGCCTGTTTACGTTTGATGTATTCACCGTAAGCTGAACCGTTAACGTCGGTCGTCCAGTAAATTGGAACCCCAAATTCACGTTTCATGGTTCCAACAAAATTGACGTTACTCCAACCCTTTTTAGGGGTTTTAATAATCCAACCGTATTTGTCAGAGTCTTTTCGAACGTCGATTGGTCCAAATGATGCAATCCCAAATGCATCAATGTGATCAAACTTCTTAAAATACTCAACGACCTTTGCTAACGTTTCTTCTGGTGTCGTAGTTGGAATGTGAACACTATCAACAATATTGAAATCGTCATCACCAACCGCACAAACGAACTTTGTTCCACCTGCTTCAATACTTCCATATCGCATAAAAATGATCCCCTTTGCCATTTTTTTGTATCGTTTATTGTTAATAGTATAAAGCGCTTACATATTGATTGCAATAGTTTATCATAAAAATTGTTAAAAACTTAACTTAGAAATAACAAAAAGCCGGACTATTCACGTAGTCCAGCTTGATCTTATTTTTTCTTCGCAATTTTTCCCTGTTGAATGTAAACGGAGAGAATGGCAATGTCAGAAGGATTGACCCCACTGATTCGGGCGGCCTGTGCGATCGTCTCCGGTTGGATTTTCTCCAATTTTTGGCGACCCTCAGTTGCGATCCCATCAATTACGGAGTAATCAATCTTATCAGGAATCTTCTTTGACTCCATCTTCTTCATGCGGGCGACCTTATCTTCTTCTTTTTTGATGTAGCCAGCGTACTTCGTTCTGATTTCGACCTGTTCCACCACTTCTGGATCCAATTTTTCGTCGGGTCCCGAAATAAAATCAAGTAACTTTTCGTAATTTACGTACGGCCGACGTAAGAACTGGGCTGCGATGATCCCGTCTTTTAACGGTTTATCACCCTGAGCTTCAACGAACTGGTTGACCTTTTCACTTGGTTTAATCCGTACGGTGTTCAAACGCTTGATTTCATCCTCAACGGCATTACGTTTTTCAACAAACTTGTCATAACGTTCATCTGAAATCAGACCCAACTGGTGACCAATTGGCGTCAGCCGCATGTCAGCATTGTCGTTTCTAAGCAGGAGTCGATATTCAGCCCGACTCGTCAGGAGACGGTACGGTTCGTTAGTTCCCTTCGTAACCAGGTCATCGATTAGAACGCCAATGTATCCTTGGTCTCGCTGCAAAATCAACGGGTCTTTCCCCTGAATTTTAAGAGCGGCATTAATTCCAGCGATCAAGCCTTGTCCCGCGGCCTCTTCGTATCCCGAGGTTCCGTTGGTTTGACCCGCGCTAAATAATCCACTAACTTTCTTGGTTTCAAGCGTTGGCTTCAATTGATATGGAGAGATAATGTCATACTCGATCGCATAACCAGGACGCATCATCTTCGCGTCTTCAAGACCTTTCACAGAATGTAACATCTGTTGTTGAACTTCTTCTGGAAGAGAGGTTGACATCCCATCAACGTACCACTCCTCATTATGGCGTCCCTCTGGTTCCAAGAAGACCTGGTGGCGCTTTTTGTCCGCAAAACGAACGACCTTGTCCTCAATTGATGGACAGTAACGGGGACCGACCCCTTCGATGACCCCAGTAAACATCGGTGCGCGATCCAAATTATCCTTGATAATCTGATGGGTTTCTTCATTAGTGTACGTCAACCAGCACGAAATTTGCTTTGAAACCGGTAAATAATCGGCATACGGAGTGGTGTAACTGAAATGATGGGGCGTTTCGTCGCCCGGTTGCTCCTCCGCTTCATCGTAGTGAATGGTATCACCGTTGACACGCGGTGGCGTTCCCGTCTTAAATCGTTTTAGTTCAAAGCCCAAATCTTCCAGGTTTTCTGAAAGATGAATGGCTGGAATTGAGTTGTTTGGGCCCGAGGAATACATCAGTTCACCAATAATGATCTTACCACGAGCGGCCGTACCAGCACAGATGACCACGGCTTTGGAGTGATATTTGGCACCCGTATTGGTAACCACACCCTCAACCTGACCGTCTTTCACGATCAGACGTTCTACGATTCCCTGGCGGAGCGTCAAATTGGGCTCTTTTTCCAGGGTGTTTTTCATTTCATGGTGGTAGGCGTGCTTATCAGCTTGCGCCCGTAAAGCTCTGACGGCGGGACCTTTCCCGGTGTTTAACATCCGCATCTGAATGTAGGTCTTGTCGATGTTTTTCCCCATCTCACCACCAAGGGCGTCGATTTCTCTTACGACCGTTCCCTTAGCGGGGCCACCAACCGACGGATTACATGGCATAAACGCCACCATATCAAGATTAATTGTCACAAGCAGTGTTTTTTGACCCATGCGGGCAGCGGCTAGTGCGGCTTCACAGCCAGCGTGGCCAGCTCCAACGACGATGACGTCGTAATCGCCACCATTGTAGGTCTGCTTCACTTCTTGCTGTATCATTTTATTCATTTAAAAACCTCCATTGAGTCAAAGTCTTATTTACCCAAACAGAACTGACTAAATAATTGATCCAGTAATTCGCCATCGTAACTATCACCGGTAATTTCACCAAGTAAATCCCAAGCGTTCGTCATGTCAATCTGAACTAAATCAACGGGCATCCCGTTATTTAACCCATTTTCAACGGACTGAAGGGAATCACTGGCCTGTTGTAAGAGACTAATATGCCTGGCATTAGTAACCATGACGTCGTTTTGAGAACTCTTAATGCCACCAGTAAAGAACATCTTCGAAATCGTATCCTCTAAGGATTTGGTTCCGTTATCCTTTACGGCTTGGGTCTTAATCACGTTATCAGCATGATAGCGGTTCTTTAACTCATCAACATCAATTTTTTCTGGTAAATCCGTTTTATTCAATAGGATAATCCGCTTGCTGTGCTGCGTCAGATCCAAAAGTTCCCGATCTTCGTCAGTCAACGGTTCACTAGCGTTTAACACTAGTAGTACCAAATCAGCCTGCTTGATGGCTTTTCTAGAACGATCGACTCCAATTTTTTCAACTTTATCGTTAGTATCACGAATCCCAGCGGTATCAACTAGGTGCAAGGGAACGCCAGAAACGTTCACGTATTCGTCTAAAACATCCCGCGTAGTCCCCGGCACGTCGGTTACAATCGCCTTTTCTTCGTGTAAGAGACGGTTCAATAAACTCGACTTACCCACGTTGGGACGTCCAATGATAGCGGTGTTTAAACCGTCTCGTAAGACTTTTCCTTGTTTAGCCGTCTTTAGCAATTGGTCAATCTGCGCCTTTAGTTCCTTGGACTTATCCATTAAAAGCTTCGACGTCATCGTCTCCACGTCATCGTACTCCGGGTAGTCAATGTTGACTTCGACCTGAGCCAGCACGTCTAAGATGTCTTGACGCAGGTGCTTAATTAAATGAGACAGGTTCCCATCGAGCTGATTTAAAGCCGCTTTCATCGATTCGTCAGTCTTCGCCTCAATCAGATCCATGACGGCTTCCGATTGTGAAAGGTCCAGACGTCCGTTTAAAAAGGCCCGCTTAGTGAATTCACCGGGTTCTGCCATTCTGGCACCGTTACTTAAAACCAACTGCAAAATCTTGTTGGTTGCCACAATCCCACCGTGACAGTTAATCTCAATGATATCTTCCTTGGTATACGTCTTAGGCGCTCTCATGACCGATACCATCACTTCATCAACTTCACTGTTGTGGTCTGCTGGATCAACAATGTGACCATAGTTAATCGTGTTTGACGCCACCTTTTCGAGGTTCTTGCCCCGATAAATCTTTTCAGCCACTTTCATTGCATCCGATCCACTAACCCGAACAATCGAAATGCCACCTTCACCAGGTGGGGTCGAAATTGCCGCAATGGTATCGTAATCAGTCGTTGTCAGTGCCATTTGAAAACTCCTTTCTCATTTTTAATCGCATAAAAAAAGTACTTAAACCACGCCCGTTGCGTGGATAAAGTACTTTCACTACTTTACCTATTCGAATTTACAATCCTACACATAATAGGACGAAAGTTTTATTTTGTCAATCATTTTACCGTGGAGCTACTACGATTGAACGATGGGGTTCCCGTCCTGCCGAATATGTCATCACGTAGGGGTTATCTTCCAGCGTCACGTGAATCTGTTTGCGCTCAAAAGATGGCATCGGGTCCAGATAGACCGGCTTGCCGGTGGCAGCGACCTCTCTTGCGGTTCGCTCAGCTAGACTGGTAAGGATCTGAAGTCTCCGACTGCGATAATTAGCCGTATCCAGCTCAACTTCAAGGTAGCTAATCCCCATATTATTTAAATAAATCCCACTTAATTCCTGTAAGGCATTGATGGTCCGACCGTGTTTGCCAATCAAAAGCCCCTCTTTGGGCGTATCAAAATTAATGATCACGTGCCGATTGTTGGGCATCTCATAACTTAGTTCGGCCTCAATCCCCATCTGATCAGTAATTGCTTGTAAATATTTAATTAGTCCACTAATAGCTTCAACGTTTCTAGCGTGACGATCCTCTGTTTGAACTGGATTAGCAACCGCTGTGCTCGCTTCTCTTTTAATTTTTAACTTGCCACCTGCTGGTTTTGGGTCTGGAGCAGATGATTTCAATTCCATTTCAACTTCTGCGGGATGTTTAAAAAGTCCGAAAAATCCCTTACTTGCGGTTTTAATAACTTTAATTTCAACATTATTTCGATTAGTATCAAGTGATTTTAAGCCATTTTTAACGGCTTCTTCGATGGTGGCTCCGGTGTATTTCGTCATTATTGTTCTCCTATTTTTGTAAACGTCTAACGCTATTAATCTTAGCACAAATTAAATAGCTGTTGGAATAGGATTTTAGAGATGTAATATTACATTTGTCACAAAAATAAAAAAAGCAGACCAACGTCTGCTTTTTGTTTAGTAATCTATTTGTGATGTTTACTCTGCTTGGCCTTTCGAATGGCCTTTTTAACGGCGCGATCGTGTTGACGCTTTTCACGTTCTTTTTCTTCACGTTCACGATTAATCTTCCAAGGGTTCTGAATCAATAACGTTTGAACTACTTGGAACGCGTTGGTTACCACCCAGTATAGTGACAAAGCTGATGGCACGTTTAACGCGGTGAAGAAGATAATGATTGGCATCCCAATCGTCATCATCGTGGTCATTCCGTTTGATTCGGGTTGACCCTTCATTGACAACCACGAACTAAAGAACGTGAACACGGCGGCCAAAACTGGCAGAATGTAGTACGGATCTGGAGTTCCCAGCTGTAACCACAAGAAGTGACCAGTTCGAAGAATGTGAGTTCGCCAGATGGCTTGATACAAGGCGAAGATCACTGGCAACTGGACTACCATTGGCAAACAGCCGGCCCATGGATTAATTCCTGCTTCCTTATAGAGCTTTTGCTGCTCGGTCTGCAGTTTTTCCATGGTCTCTGAATCTTTACTGGAGTACTTCTTTTGCAGGGCCTTCAATTGGGGCTGAATTTCCTGGGTCTTCTTCATACTCTTGGTCTGATACATCATTAATGGAAGAAGAATAATTCTAACCAAAATGGTGAAGAGGATAATTCCAATTCCATAGTTATCGCCAAAGAACTTTGATAACCAAATAATCACTCTTGAGAAATTCAAGACAACTAAGCCATCCCAAATTCCTTTACTATGACTAGTAATTGGGGCGTTACTACATGCCGTGAGCACCAGACCAATACTGGCAATCGCAAGTGTAGTAGCGATTCGTTTAAGTTTTTTCAATTTTATTCCTCGCTATAATCAGAATCTAGTAAATGAGCTAACTTTAAAACATGAATTAGACTTGCCTTAACGTCTTTTTGTGACATCGCATCCGCTCTCGGTCTCGCAATGATTAAAAAATCAACGTCCGTTTTTAGGTCTGGCTTTAATTCGGTGATCGACTGGCGAATTCTACGTTTAACCCAGTTGCGATGCACGGCATTTCCAATCTTCTTTCCAACGGAAATCCCGATGCGGAAGTGTTTTTGTCCCGGCTTTTCCAGTTGATACACGACAAATTGTCGATTAGCAACCGAATCATGTTTTTCGAAAACCCTTTGAAAGTCAGCTTCTTTTTTGACACGGTACGATTTTCTCATGAATAATCTCCAAGTATTTTCAAAAAATAATGAAAAAGACCACTGAATGGTCAGTGGCCTATGCCGATAATACTTTTCTACCTTTTTGACGTCGATGTGCTAACACTTTGCGACCTTTGCCAGTGCTCATACGTTTTCTAAATCCATGAACGCGGTTTCTACGACGTTTCTTTGGTTGGTAAGTTCTTTTCATTACTAACCCTCCTTACTAATTAATCGCCTATATTAAATTGTTTATTCAATAGCTTTTCTAACTTATAGTATCACAAATCGACCAATCTTCAAATAGGGATTTTAAATTCATAGGTAACACTCCGTTCGATTCAAAAAAGTTTCATAAAATTTACTTGTGGATTATTGTGGATAACTCATCCCGTAATTAACACGAATTCAACACGTTTTTAAACAAAAACACAGCATGTTAACAACGTTAACCACAATCTGTGGATAAAATCAATAATCACGCTGACATCCCCGTCACATTAATAATTAGTTGTCCACATTTTCGTGTTAATTACCTAAAATATTCGCGTGATTTTGATATTTATTAACAATGCTGTGGATAAACAGTAAACAAGGTGTGAAACATTTGTCCACACCCTGTTTTTTCTGTGGAAAACTTTTTTTAAAAATGATATTATACATTCATAATTTAAACACAAGGAGTCACTCTCAATGGATCAAAACGAATTATGGAACAAAATTAAAAGTAAATTTAAAGCGGATCCGAAATTTGAGGGAACGACATATGATACATGGATCGCCACCGTGAACCCAATCTCATATGAGGGCGATACCCTAACACTCGAATTACCATCCTCGCTTCACCGTGACTACTGGGAGAAAATGCTTAAAAGTCAGCTGGTTGAGTACGCTTATGCCATTACTTACAAGAACATTTCACCAAAATTTGTTCTAGAAGAAGAATTAAAAAAGAAGCAAACCCCAGCTCCTACACCGGAAGATGAGAACGAAAAATCATATAGTTACACCGACACGCACTTAGAGCCCAATTACACCTTTGAAACCTTCGTGATTGGACAGGGTAACAAGATGGCTCAGGCCGCAGCGTTAGCGGTCAGTGAATCACCCGGAAAATTGTACAATCCACTCTTCTTATATGGTGGAGTTGGTTTAGGTAAGACCCACTTGATGCACGCGATTGGCAACAACATTATCAAACACGACCCGAGTCAGCGGGTGATGTACGTTACAAGTGAGAAATTCGCCAACGACTTTATCGGTGCCATCCAAAACAATAAGATGGATGATTTCAGAAACGTTTACCGAAACGTCGACGTCCTCTTAGTTGATGACATCCAGTTTTTTGGTAATAAAGAAGGAACTCAGGATGAGTTTTTTAACACCTTTCAAGCGTTATATTCCAATCACAAGCAGATTGTGCTAACGTCTGACCGTTTGCCAAACGAAGTGCCAAAACTAAAAGACCGGTTGGTATCACGATTTGCGTGGGGACTATCCGTTGACATTACTGCTCCCGATTTAGAGACACGAACCGCTATCCTTAGGGCCAAGGCCAAAGCTGACAACATGAACATTCCAGCGGACGCATTAGGCTACATCGCGAGTCAAATTGAGTCTAACGTCAGAGAACTGGAGGGGGCGTTATCAAGGGTGCAGGCTTTTTCCAAACTCAATAACGCTCCCATTGACACTGAACTAGTGGCAAACGCCCTAAGGCCGCTGAAGTTGGCCAAGGCGCGCTCGGCTCTGACCGTATCAGACATTATCTCGAAAGTCGCCTCTTACTATCACATTAGTGTAAAGGAAATTAAGGGCACCAAACGGGTCAAGGCCATCGTGGTTCCTAGACAGGTTGCCATGTACCTGTCACGTGAAATGACCGACAATTCGCTTCCAAAGATTGGCGACGAATTCGGTGGTAAGGATCACACTACCGTCATTCACGCCTACGACAAGATTAGTAAAATGGCCGCAAATGACTCTGATCTGAGTAAGCAAATCTCAGACATCAAGACGGAACTCCAGCACTAAGCGTTGCTCGGTTTAAAAATGTTATAATGACGGGTGTGGATAAACGGGAATTTAACCGTTGATTTACCCACAAAGTTATCCACAGTTGATAACTTTTATTCCGTAACTAATCATTGAGTTATCCACAGTATTAACAGTGCCTACTGCTTCTACTGTTTTTTATCTTTTTAATTAAGTAAATAAACATGCACCACATTTTGAGGGGGAAATTTGGCAATGAAATTCGTAATTAACCGTAATGCTTTCATCAAAGCACTAAATACCGTATCAAGAGCAATCTCATCAAAAACGACCATTCCAATTTTGACGGGTTTAAAATTAGACGTATCAGAAAGTGACATTCTACTAACTGGTAGTAACGCTGACGTTTCAATTCAAACGAGCATTCAAGCTTCTAATCCAGATAATGAACTCACGATTAACTCAACTGGTAGCATCGTCTTACCAGCTCGTTTTTTTAGTGAGATCGTTAAAAAGTTACCCGATAAAACCATGTCATTAGAAGTTGGTGACAACTTTCAGACCACGATTAAGTCAGGCAACTCAGAATTTACAATCAACGGTCTTGATGCGAACGGTTACCCACATCTACCTGAAATTGATTCCGAGAATACGGTTGATTTAGCGGCTGATATTTTCAGACAGGTTATCGGCCAGACGGTCATTGCGGTTTCAAAACAGGAAAGTCGGCCAATCTTGACTGGGGTGCACTTCACGCTTGCTAACAATAAGTTGCTTGCGGTTGCAACCGACAGTCACCGTTTAAGCCAACGAAGAGTTAGTCTTCCAGCTGATGACGACGGTAAGTTTGACGTGGTCATCCCAGGTGACAGTTTAAAAGAACTCTCACACATGCTTGACGGAATCGATCAAAACATCCAGATGAACCTGTCAGAGAATCAGGTCCTCTTTACCCTCGGCGACACCCGGTTCTACTCACGTTTACTTGAGGGCAATTATCCGGATACTTCGCGTCTGATTCCAAAGACTTCAAGTACTAAGATGGAGTTTGCGGCCGGTGACTTGCTCGCCGCAATCGAGCGGGCTTCGCTGTTGTCACATGAATCGCGAAATAACGTCATTAAGTTGACGATTAAACCAACCGACCAGGTCGTTACCATTTCGGGGAATTCTCCTGACGTTGGAACCGTTGAAGAGGATTTAAAGCCAAAGACTTCAGAGGGCGATGACCTTGAAATTTCGTTTAACCCCGATTACATGAAGGAAGCTCTCAGAGTTTTTGGGCAAACTGACATTGAGATTGCGTTTACCTCAGCTCTTCGTCCGTTCACGCTGGTTCCAACCGAAAATAAAGAAGATTTCATCCAATTGATTACCCCAGTTCGAACCTTTTAATTAAGAATGATTATTAACGACCTTCATTTTGAGGTCGTTTTTTTTATGTCTTTAAAATGAAACCAAATTATATTTACCAAAGACCTCAAAATATTAAAAAAGCTCATATTTCCATTTATTTACGAATATGAGCTTTTTAGATCATTTGAGGCATTTTTGTCTAGAAATGCGTACACGCGCATAAAACGCATAAAATCGCCCGATTTATGTACTTTTACCAAATTTTAGCGTATAATAGAAATAGATTGAAAGTGGGTGAATTCATGAAAAAAGACATTTTCATAACGACTCCGTACATAACTTTAGGGCAACTCTTAAAAGAAGAGAACATTGTTGAATCAGGTGGCAAAGCGAAGTGGTACCTAAAGGAAAATATGGTGTATCTAAACGATGAGCCTGAGAATCGACGTGGCAAGAAACTCTACCAGGGTGATACGGTCTCAATTCCAGACGTAGGGATGTTTTTTATTAAGACAAAGTAGGGTTAAGCATGCAGCTAGAAGAATTGAAATTACGCAATTTTCGTAATTATAAAGATGCTGACGTTCATTTCTCAGATGGAGTGAACGTGTTACTTGGACAAAACGCCCAGGGCAAAACCAATCTACTTGAAGCAATTTACGCGCTCGCCCTTACCAAAAGTCATCGGACCACTACCAATCGTGATTTGATTAATTGGGAAGAACACCATGCGCAATTGTGGGGTCGAGTTAAAAAGAACCATACTACCACTGAACTAGAGCTTGATTTTGGTAAAAATGGCAAGCGAGCTAAGGTCAATCACATTGAACAGCCCAAGCTATCGTCTTACGTCGGGCAGCTGAACGTGATTTTGTTTGCTCCCGAAGATTTGTCGATTGTAAAGGGTTCGCCTCAGATTAGAAGGCACTTTATGGACATGGAGTTTGGCCAGATGAGTAATCGCTATTTATACAACATGACCCAGTACCGTCGAATTTTGAAACAACGAAACGCCTATTTACGTGAACTATTACTTCACAAACAGAGTGATCTGGTCTACCTGGATGTATTGTCAGACCAGCTTTCAGCGTATGCGGCCAAGATTATTTTTCAACGCATCCAACTGATTGCCAAATTACAGAAATGGTCTTCGGCCATCCATTACGAAATTTCACAGCAAAAAGAAACGTTGCGATTTAAATACGTCACCGCGCTAAAAAAGACCGATTTAACGTCAGTGGAACGAATCTATCAGAGTCTGCTGGCTAAATTTAAGGCCAATCGAGATAAAGAAGTGAGGCAAGGAACGACGATCTTTGGACCGCATCGTGACGATTTACACTTCATGGTTAACGGCAAGGATGTCTCCACTTTTGGCTCGCAGGGTCAACAGCGGACGGCGGCATTATCCACGAAGTTGGCCGAGATCGATTTAATGAAAGAAGAAACCGGTGAATACCCGGTTTTACTACTTGATGATGTTTTGTCTGAACTTGATGAAAGTCGACAGACCCACTTGTTGACTGCCATTCAGGATCGGGTTCAAACCTTTCTAACCACCACAAGTATGAGTGGGGTCGCATCTGATTTAATCAACAATCCCAAGACTTTTCACATTGAAAAGGGAGTCATTGTATCCGAGTAACGTAGTTGAGGAGGAATTGTAGTGACTGATCAAGAAAAAGAAGCAAAAAGAGAACGGGCCGGGGAGTACGACGCTAGTCAAATCCAAGTCCTAAAGGGACTAGAAGCGGTCAGAAAGCGTCCCGGAATGTACATTGGAGCTACTAACGAACAGGGACTCCATCACTTAGTTTGGGAAATTATCGATAACGGAATTGACGAAGCGTTGGCGGGTTTTGCTGACGAAATCAATGTTACCGTGGAAAAAGATAACAGTATTACGGTCGTTGATAACGGTCGGGGGATTCCCGTGGATACCCAAAAAGATACCGGTAAGTCGGCACTAGAGACCGTCTTCACTATCCTCCACGCTGGTGGTAAATTCGGCGGTGGCGGATACAAAGTGTCCGGTGGACTTCACGGAGTTGGTGCCTCAGTGGTAAACGCCTTGTCAAAGGAACTGGACGTTGTTGTTACTAAAGGTGGCAAGCGGTACTACATGGACTTTGAAAGGGGTCACGTCAAGACGCCAATGAAAGTCATTGGGGACGCACCCAGAGATGCTCACGGAACTAAGGTTCACTTTGTTCCCGATCCAGACATCTTCACCGAGACCACGACCTTTAACATGAAGACTTTGACCACGCGTGTCAGAGAACTGGCCTTTTTAAACAAGGGGTTAAGAATCACAATTAGAGACGATCGTCCCGAAAAACCCGTGGAACACGATTTCTTCTACGAAGGTGGAATTCGGCACTACGTTGAATTCCTCGATCGGGGTCGCACTCCGATTTTCAAAGATCCGATTTACATTGAGGGTCAGGAAAATGGCATCACGGTCGAAGTTTCCATTCAGTACACTAACGATTATCACAGCACTCTTTTGACGTTTACTAATAACATCAATACCTATGAAGGTGGAACCCACGAAGAAGGGTTCAAGCAGGCTTTGACCCGAATTATCAATAACTACGGGAGAAACAATAATTTAATTAAGGATAGCGAACCGAACCTTTCTGGTGACGATGTTCGAGAAGGAATGACCGCGGTCGTTTCGGTTAAGCATCCCGATCCTCAATTTGAGGGTCAGACCAAGACCAAACTTGGTAACTCTGATGCGAGAACCGCTACGAATCACATTTTTGGTCAGGAATTTTCCAAGTTCATGATGGAACATCCTCAGATTGCCGAACAGATTGTTGAAAAGGGTTCCGTAGCTTCTAAAGCGCGAGCCGCCGCAAAACGAGCTCGAGAAGTAACCAGAAAACGAAGCGGACTTGAAATCAATAGTTTACCCGGGAAGTTGGCTAACAACACCAGTAAGGACCCGAAAGTCTCCGAATTGTTTATCGTCGAAGGTGATTCGGCTGGTGGTTCTGCTAAACAGGGCCGTTCTAGACTGACGCAGGCCATCCTGCCAATTCGTGGCAAGATTTTAAACGTTGAAAAGGCCACGATGGAAAAAATTCTGGCTAACGAAGAAATTCGTTCTTTGTTTACCGCGATGGGGACTGGCTTTGGCAGTGACTTCGACATTAGTAAGGTTAACTATCACAAGTTAATCATCATGACTGATGCCGATGTCGATGGGGCCCACATTCAGATTTTGCTTCTAACCTTAATTTATAACTACATGCGTCCAATGATTGATGCTGGATACGTCTACATTGCCCAGCCACCGTTGTACCGAGTTCGTCAAGGAAATAAGTTCCAGCGATACGTTGATTCTGATGAGGAACTCCAAGAGTTGTTAGCTCAACTACCGGCTTCACCAAAACCACAAATTCAACGATACAAAGGTTTAGGCGAAATGGATGCCTCGCAGTTGTGGGACACCACCATGAATCCAGATCATCGTCGGCTTCTAAGGGTTACTTCTGATGATGCTTCGGCTGCTCAAGAAGCCTTCACCATGTTAATGGGTGAAAAGGTGGCTCCAAGACGGAAGTTTATTGAAGACAACGCAACCTTTGTTGAAAACCTGGATGTATAAATTGTTTCACGTGAAACAATTAGGTTAATTGACTGATTTAACAAGGAATGGAGGCAAAATCTCTTGGCAAATGAAGAAAATAATAAACCAAGTCGAGTTCAAAACATTGAATTATCGAAGAAGATGAGATCATCATTCTTGGATTATGCAATGAGTGTGATTGTGTCCCGTGCTCTTCCTGACGTTCGTGACGGTTTGAAACCGGTTCATCGTCGAATTCTGTACGATATGCACGAATTGGGAGTTACACCGGATAAGCCTTACAAGAAATCCGCGCGAATTGTTGGGGATGTTCTAGGAAAGTTTCATCCTCACGGTGACAGTTCCGTGTATGAGGCCATGGTTCGAATGGCTCAGGAATTTAGTTATCGTTACATGTTAGTTGACGGACACGGAAACTTTGGTTCCGTCGACGGTGATGGTGCCGCTGCCATGCGTTACACCGAGGTGCGACTCTCCAAGATTGCGATGGAAATGTTGCGAGACATCAACAAGGACACCGTTGATTTTCAACCCAACTACGATGGCACCGAACGTGAACCGGTGGTCTTACCGGCTAGAATTCCGAACCTCCTTTTAAACGGGGCTTCTGGGATTGCGGTTGGAATGGCCACTAACATTCCACCTCACAATTTAAGCGAAGTAATTAGTGCGATTCACATTTTGATGAGAAATCCAGACGCCACCACCAATGATCTGATGGAAGCTCTTCCTGGACCTGACTTCCCAACTGGGGGAGTGGTCATGGGCAAATCTGGAATCAGAAAGGCCTACGAAACGGGTCGTGGTAGCATCATCGTTCGTGCCAAGGTTGACATTGAGGAACAAAAAAACGGCAAGCAGCGCATTATTGCGACTGAATTGCCGTACATGGTCAATAAGGCCAAGTTAATCGAACGGATTGCGGAGCTAGTAAGGGACAAACGAATTGAAGGCATTACCGCCATTAACGATGAGTCCGATAAGGACGGAATGCGGGTCGTGATTGATGTCAAACGGGATGCTTCAGCTGAAGTTATCTTGAACAATCTGTACAAGTTAACCCTGATGCAAACCTCCTTTAGTTTCAACATGCTGGCGATTGTTGATGGTGCACCGAAAGTCTTGAGTCTGAAACAAATTCTGCAGTACTACCTGGAGTATCAGGTGGAAGTTATTACCAGAAGAACGAAGTTTGACCTGCGAAAGGCACAAGCTCGCGCTCACATTCTGGAAGGGTTACTGGTTGCCCTTGACAACATTGACGCCGTCATCAAGATTATTCGTAATTCCGCGACCGGCGATATCGCCAAAAACGAACTGATTAGTAATTTTGATTTAGACGACAAGCAAGCCCAAGCGATCTTAGACATGCGGCTGGTTCGATTAACTGGACTGGAACGTGGCAAGATTACCGACGAGCACAATAAATTACTGGCTAACATTAAAGATTACAAAGACATTTTAAACAGTCGGGATCGGATCAACGGCATTATTTACGATGAACTCCTTGAGATTCAGAAGAAGTTTGGTGACAAACGGCGGACCGAATTACTGGTTGGTGAAATTACCAGTATTGAGGACGAAGATTTAATTGAAGAGGAAAACGTCGTAATTACCTTGACCCACAACGGTTACATTAAACGACTACCAACCGATGAGTTCAAGGCCCAAAATCGTGGAGGTCGTGGAATTCAAGGAATGGGTGTCAATAAGGACGATTTCATTGAACATCTCCTGTCAACGGCAACCCATGATCGACTCCTGTTCTTCACGAACGCTGGCAAAGTTTATAGTATGAAAGCTTACGAAGTCCCAGAGTACGGACGATCCGCGAAGGGAATTCCAATTGTTAACCTCTTAAACTTGGGTCAAAATGAGAAGATTCAAACGGTTATCAGTATTTCGTCCCAGCATAATGACGAGGACAAGTACCTGTTCTTTACAACGAAATTGGGAACGGTTAAACGAACCCCAGTCTCTGACTTTTTGAACATTCGAAAGAATGGTTTAAAGGCCATTCACTTACACGATAATGATGAAGTGATTGGCGTATCCATCGTGGATAACGGCGATAACATGATCATTGGAACTCATTTGGGCTACGCCGCTAGCTTTAAGGCTGATGACGTTCGGTCCATGGGACGTTCCGCTTCAGGAGTGAGAGGAGTTCGACTCAGACCAAATGACTATGTGGTTGGAGCGGCCATCTTGACACCTGACAGTGACGTGTTTGTCATTTCTGAAAATGGATACGGGAAACGCACGAAAGCTTCCGACTACCCGATCAAGGGTCGCGGTGGTAAAGGAATCAAGACGTCAAACGTTACCAAGAAAAATGGTCCCCTAGTGGGATTAAGTACCGTAACGGGTGATGAAGACATCATGTTAATCACTAACATGGGTGTTATGATTCGTTTTGCGGTTAATAACGTTTCAGAAACCGGACGTGCCACCCTTGGAGTTCACTTAATCCGGGTCGACGATAATGCCAAAGTTGCGACGATGGCAGTCGTTGCTAAGGATGAAGAGAATGAATCAAAGGTCAATGAACCAGCTTCATCTACCGATCAATCCGAAGAATAATGCTTTAAAATAACACTACGTTAACGGTAGTGCTATTTTTTTGCCTAAATTTATGGTTAACATTCGTAAATTGGCACTTTCATGTTGATTAAATGGTGCAATTCGATTATGATATTGGTTGTGTTTGAAACATTTAAACTAAATTTGACAAAATAGTTCGTAAAATAATCAAGGAGAGTTATGAAGATGGACGTGTTTGATTACGAAGATATTCAACTGATTCCGAATAAGTGTGTGGTCAATTCTAGAAGTGAATGTGATACTTCCGTGGAATTCGGTGGCCGTAAGTTCAAGATTCCGGTCGTACCAGCCAACATGCAGACGGTCATTAATGCTGATTTAGCCGAAAGCCTCGCAAAAAACGGTTATTTTTACGTCATGCACCGTTTTCAACCAGAAAAACGACTTGATTTTGTTAAAAAGATGCACGCTGACGGGGTCTTTGCCTCTATCAGCATTGGCGTCAAGCCTGGCGAATATGATTTCATTAAGGAGTTGGTCAAAGCCAGCCAGCTTCCTGAATACGTTACGATTGACATTGCTCACGGATACTCGGACTCGGTCATCAATATGATTAAATTCGTCAAAGAACAGATGCCTGACACCCTCCTGATTGCTGGAAACGTTGGAACGCCAGAAGCCGTGCGGGCACTTGAAAATGCCGGAGCGGACGCTACCAAGGTTGGAATTGGACCCGGGAAAGCCTGCATTACCAAGATTAAGACCGGCTTTGGAACGGGAGGATGGCAGTTAGCTGCCATTCGTTACTGTGCGAAAGGTGCCAGAAAGCCGATCATCGCTGACGGTGGGATTCGGACTGATGGTGATATCGCCAAATCAATTCGCTTTGGTGCTACAATGTGTATGATTGGATCGATGTTTGCGGGCCACGAAGAGTCACCCGGCAAAAAAGTTGAAAAAGACGGCAAAGAGTACAAAGAATACTTTGGTTCCGCATCGCAATTTCAAAAGGGTGCTTACAAAAACGTCGAAGGGAAGAAGCTGTTGGTTCCGTTTAAGGGTAGCATCTACGACACTTTAAGAGAAATGCAGGAAGATTTGCAGTCATCAATTTCTTATGCTGGTGGAAAAGACATTGATGCCATTAGAAAAGTTGATTACGTGGTCGTAAAAAATTCAATTTATAATGGTGATTAAAAAAAAGATTTAAAAAAAGCTTCGTATTTAATCATGTATCGCAAGTCAACGTCTCGAATGTCCTGTTGAAGTAAAAAACAATCAATGATATAATCAATCGTTGTGAGTTTAATTAGATTTTAATTGACTCCCCTTGCTCTCCAAATCACTGGAGAGCCGACAGTCCACAAGGAGGTGTAATTCATGGAAAACAAATACGAAATTACTTACATCATCAGACCAGATATCGACGATGCTGCCAAGACTGACTTGGTAAACCGCTTCGATAAGATCTTGACTGATAACGGTGCAAACGTAATCGATTCAAAAGACTGGCAAAAACGTCGTCTTGCTTACGAAATCGGCGGTTACAATGAAGGTACTTACCACATTGTTAACGTTGAAGAAGGCGACAACGACCAAGGTCTAGACGAGTTTGACCGTCTTGCTAAGTTTAACAAAGACATCTTACGTCATATGATCGTAAGAAGAGACGACAAATAATTTAGAATGAAAGGAGTTTTTCAGTATGATTAATACAGTAGTTCTTACTGGACGCTTAACACGAGACGTTGATTTGCGATACACCCAAAACGGCGCAGCAGTGGGTACTTTTACGCTAGCTGTTGACCGTCGTTTCACTAATTCGAATGGTGATCGGGAAGCTGACTTCGTCAACTGTGTCATTTGGCGCAAATCAGCTGAAAACTTTGCCAACTTCGTGCATAAGGGTTCCCTGGTTGGAATTGAAGGTCGAATTCAGACCCGAAATTACGAAAACAAGCAGGGCCAACGGGTTTATGTTACCGAAGTAGTCGTTGAGAACTTCACTCTCCTTGAACCACGTTCACAGAACGGAAATGGTCAGGGTCAAGTTAACAACGGTGGCAATCACGCTCCTAGCGAAAATCCATTTGGAACTCCAAAGACGAGTGGTCAGGCCACTCCTAACAATAGCAAAGGTAACGACAATTCGAAGGATCCGTTTGCTAACTCTGGAGACCAGATTGATATTTCCGATGATGATCTTCCATTTTAATGGAACGATTTGATTAATGTTTTAGGAGGGAATTACACATGGCTCAACAAAGAAGAGGTGGCCATCGTCGCCGTAAGGTTGACTTTATCGCCGCTAATCACATTGAATACATTGATTACAAAGACGTTGATTTGTTAAGACGTTTCGTATCAGAACGTGGTAAGATTTTACCTCGTCGAGTTACCGGAACAAGCGCTAAAAACCAACGTAAGTTGACCATTGCGATCAAGCGTGCCCGCATCATGGGCTTAATGCCATTCGTAGTTGGTGACTAATTAAGAATTTGAGACTTAACTAATTTAGTTAGGTCTTTTTTTTATCCGATTATTGGGTTGCCTCAATGTGATAAAATAGAAGCTATAATGGAGCAAAGATGGGAGTTACTATGAAGAAATTCTTTTCACAAATGACGTTGCCGCCATTTTTAAAAAATACACGATTAAGAAAAATTACGATTTTTATTGCAATTTCATTGATTTTGGGACTAGTAATTGCCTTTCTCTACAACTTCTTTATCGGAATCGTTCTTTTACTGATTGCTTGTGTGGGACTTGTCTATACCATTAACACGATGAACCGCGTGGGTGAAGAGTCCGATAAGTACATCAACGATTTGTCCTATCAAATCATGCGCGGACAACAGGAGTCACTGCTTGAGATGCCGATTGGGATCTTAATCCTTGATGATAACCACGTGGTGGAGTGGATTAATCCATATTTACAGCCATACTTTGATAGTACGGAGGTGGTCGGATATCCACTTGACCATTCTGCTCCAGACCTCTTTGACATCATTCAGGCAAACCTTGACCAGACCAAGCCAATTGAGGTCACCTGGCGCGGTCACATGTTCGATATGTTGATTCAAAGAGAGTACAACACCGTCTATATGATGGACATTACCCGCTATGCTGAGATTGAAAAGAAGTACGAAAACGGTAAAATTGCGGTCGGCCAGATTTTTCTGGATAACTTTGACGAAATTACGCAGTCAATGAGCGACCAGGACGTCTCGAACCTTAGAAACTACATCACCAACGAACTGAGCTCGTGGGCGCAGGAATACGGGATTTTTCTAAAGCGAATTGATGCCGATCATTACTTTATTCTGTTGTACGTTTCCGCGTTGAATCAAATTGAGGCGGATAAATTTAAGATTTTAGACGTGATTCGAGAGGATACCTCGAAACAGAACCTTCCTTTGACCCTTAGTATCGGGATTTCATACGATGATAATAACCTGAACAACTTAGCCGACCAGGCTCAGAGTAACCTTGATTTAGCCCTCGGTCGTGGTGGAGATCAAGTCGTCGTTAAGGCCAAGGATAAAGAGGCCCGCTACTATGGTGGAAAGACGAACCCAATGGAGAAACGAACTCGGGTCCGGGCGCGGATGATTTCCCACGCTTTACAAGAGTTAATGAAAGAATCGGATCAGATTTTCGTTCAGGGTCATGCTCAACCTGACATGGACGCGATGGGAGCCGCCATGGGAATCAGACGGATTGCCCAGATGAACGGGAAGCAGTGTTGGATTGTGATGGATGACGAAGAACCGCACTCAGACATCAAGCGGTTATTAAACGCGATTGATGATTATCCAGACATTAAAGAGTCAATTATTACTCCAGATAAGGCGTTGAAAAAGGCAACTGACAACAGTTTGCTGATTATGGTTGATCATTCCAAACCGGACATGGGTGTTTCTGGGGATCTTTACAAACGCTTAAAGAACCGCGTGGTCATCATCGACCATCACCGGCGTGGTGAGGACTTTCCTGAGAATCCGATCCTGGTTTACATTGAACCCTACGCTTCGTCAGCCTGCGAACTGATTACCGAGATGTTTGAGTACCAGTCTCAGGACGCCGATCCAATCAACCAGTTAGAGGCGACCGCCATGCTGAGTGGGATTGTGGTTGACACCCAATCCTTTACGATTAGAACGGGAACGAGAACGTTTGATGCGGCGAGTTATCTGCGGTCAGCCGGTGCCAACGCTGACGAAATGGCCGACTTTATGAAGGAAAGTATCAATAATTACATGGCCCGAAACCACCTGATTTCCATGATGGAACAGATTGATGAGAACATGGCTCTGATTACCGCTGAAGATGATAAGGAATATGATTCGGTCATTGCCGCGCAAGCCGTTGATTCGCTACTGACGATTGACGGAGTGGAAGCCTCGTTTATCGTCTTTAAGCGGACGAACGGGAACATTGGAATCTCGGCGCGAAGTAATGGTAACATTAACGTTCAGTTGATTATGGAAGCACTTGGTGGAGGTGGCCACTTATCAGCGGGAGCTACGCAAATTCCCGACGAAAGTGTTTCAGAGGTTAAGAAGACACTGCTAGGTGCCATTGATAAAATCGTTAATAACGATGATAAAACCGACCAATAGCAGAATTAGTTTAAATCTGTTAAATTATTAGTAAACAAGGAGGGATTTAAAATGAAAGTAATCTTTTTAAGCGATGTTAAAGGCAAGGGCAACCGGGGCGACGTTAAGGACATGCCATCTGGGTATGCTAACAACTTTTTGATTAAGAAGGGCTTGGCTAAAGAAGCTACCAAGCAGGCTATCAGTGAATTAAAGGCTCAACAACACGTTGAACAGGAGCACGAGCAAGAGGAATTAGCAGATTCCAAGAAACTAAAAAAAGAACTTGAAAATGACAAAACCGTCGTTGAACTGAAGGCCAAGGCCGGATCTGACGGTCGCTTGTTCGGTTCTATTACCAGTAAACAGATTGCTCAGGGACTTTTGGATCAATACAACATTAAACTGGATAAACGGAAGATTGAATTAAGTGAACCAATCAAGACCATGGGGTACACCGATGTTCCCGTTAAGGTTCATCCCCAGGTTTCCGCTCAAATTCGGGTTCACGTCAGCGAAAAATAGTCGTAAGTTGCAGTTAGAAAAGAGTCGATAATGAACAACGATACTTTAAATGATCACACGCCACCACAAAATATTGAGGCCGAAAAGGCCGTTTTGGGTTCCATTTTTCTGAGTACCGACGGTTTAGTTGACGCGATGGAATATCTGAATCCAGATGACTTCTATAAGCGGGCGCATCAATTAATTTTTAAGGCGATGTTGGATCTAAATGATGACGATCAGGGCATTGATGCCGTGACCGTGACCGATCTTTTGAAGCAGCGTGACCAGCTGGAAGACGTTGGTGGTGTGCCTTACATCATTGATCTGACCAACGCCGTGCCAACGGCCGCTAACTTGGTCTACTACGCGAAAATTGTAAGAAATAAAGCCGTGCTCAGGCGCTTGATTCAGACGGCTACTAACATTGCCACTCAGGGATACGAACAGTCCGAAGACGTCGAAGACCTCTTAGATAATGCCGAACGTGACATTATGAATGTTTCCGAGGACCGTAATCAGTCGGGATTTAAGAACATCAAGGACGTTTTAAACGAATCATTTACAAAGATTGACCAACTTTCTCAAAATGGTGGCGACGACATTACGGGACTTGCGACCGGTTATCATGAGCTCGACAAGATGACGACCGGACTTCATCCCGGCGAATTGATGATTCTAGCTGCCAGACCGGCCGTTGGTAAAACCGCCTTTGCGCTAAACATTGCACAAAACGTGGGAACCAAGACCGACAAGACGGTGGCCATTTTCAGTTTGGAAATGAGTGCCGAATCGTTAGTAAACCGAATGTTGTGTGCTGAAGGTAGCATTGACGCCAATCACCTTAGAACGGGTCAGTTGACCGAAGAGGAATGGCAGAACCTAGTCATCGCGATGGGTAGTCTTTCTAAGGCCCACATTTACATTGATGATACTCCCGGCAATAAAATGGCTGGAATTCGGGCCAACTGTCGTCGTTTGGCAAAACAAACGGGGAATTTAGGGTTGATTGTGGTCGACTACCTCCAGTTAATTGAGGGTGGTAATAAAGAAAACCGGCAACAGGAAGTGTCTGAGATTTCCAGACAACTTAAAAAGCTGGCCAATGAATTACAGGTGCCAGTGATTGCGTTATCTCAGCTTTCGCGTGGGGTGGAACAGCGTCAGGACAAGCGTCCGGTGCTGTCTGACATCCGTGAATCGGGGTCAATCGAACAGGATGCTGACATTGTTGCATTCTTATACCGAGAGGATTATTATGAACACGATTCAGACGATGATGACCAAGATCCACGTTCCGATGTTGAAAATGACGATGATAACGTTGGCGAAGTTGAAGTTATTATCGAAAAGAACCGTTCGGGTCCACGTGGAACGGTTAAACTGCTCTTTATTAAATCGTATAATAAGTTTTCATCGATTTCATACGCTTCAAACGATGGTGTACAGTAAAGGGCCACTTACAGAGTAAGTGGTCTTTTTATTAAAATTAAGAATGATTGAGAGGATTTTCAATGAATAACAATGAAAAGACACAAGGGTTGCCAAAACTTACCACGGCCGCAATCTGGTTTCTATCCTTTGGAATTCTTGGAGTCCAAATGGCGTTTGGCTTAATGAATTCGCAACTGGGAAGAATTTTTCAGACCCTCGGGACTTCTCCGAGTCTTTTAGGGCTTCTGTTTATTATTCCCCCAATTGCGGGATTATTTGTCCAACCGTTAGTGGGAGCGTGGTCCGATCGAACCTGGGTGCCAAAATGGGGAAGAAGAATTCCCTACCTCATTATTGGGACCGTTGCTTCCGCCATTACCCTGTTTCTTTTACCAAACGTTGGTGATTTTGGCTGGCCGAGCGTCATTACGATCTCACTGGCTGCCGTCATCACGTTGGTTTTGATGATTGCGTTCAATATGTGTGTGCAACCCTACAAGATGTTGATTGGTGACATGGTTAATCAACGCCAGAGTGGGTTTGCTTACTCAATTCAGAGTTTTTTCTTAAACATTGGGAGTGTGTTAGCGTGTTTATCGCCGTGGGTTTTCACCGAGCTCGGGGTCAGTAACACCGCTAGTAAAGGGATGATTCCTAATTCAGTCATTTTTTCGTTCTACGTTGCGGTGATCGTTTTAATCTTCTGTACGTTTATTACCGTCATGAAGGTTGATGAGTACCCCCCTAAACAGTTTAATGACTATCATGGACTGGAGCAGAATGGCGAACTGGCCAAAAAGAGTACGTGGATGCTTTTAAAAGATGCTCCACGCGTTTTCTGGGTGGTATCCATCATCCAACTTTTTGCCTACATTGGCTTTGCCTACATGTGGATGTACGGGACGAGTATCATTGCCAAAAACGTTTTCAACACAACCAATCCGATGAGCAGTGGTTATCAGTCCGGTGGTAATTTATTTGGAATTTTATCGGCCGTTTATGCTTTATCAGCTGTTATTTTTTCACTTTTACTATCAAGAATCCCCCAACGAAAGTACAAGTTGCTCTTTTCAATTAGTTTGGTAATTGGCGGAGTCGGCTTTTTGATGTCAGCATTCTCCCACACCGTTTTCTTGCAGGTGCTTGCGTTTATTTTGATTGGCATTGGATGGGCTGGCGTTTCGGTCTACCCGTTGACTTTTGTAACCCGTGAGATTCCAGGAAAGTACATTGGTGTGTACATGGGACTGTTTAACGTTCAAATTTGTATTCCCCAAATTGTGGCTTCGCTTGCCAGTCCACTAGTTGTGATGGCAATCGGATCCATTGCTAACATCTTTGCGATTGCGGCGGTTACCATGGTTTTGGCGGCAATCTCAGTATGGATCTTAAACGACATTAAGGACTAGTTGGAGGTGAGAACGTGCAGGTAATTGATGTAGGTGGTTTTCGGGGGCATCCACTGACCGTTTATTTCGATGGGGCGAACGTCTATTTTGACTACTTAGATGTAATTAATTTATTGAAGCCCAAAATGGTTTCACTTTCAGACAGTGAACTAGTGGCTGATGAAAATGGAGTTAACCAATTAACCGTGGCGGGAACGTGTCGTCTTGCTTCCCTTAGTAATTATCCACGTGCTGACCGACTAATGCGCTGGATTCAGCAGCAGGTAAAACCAATCGTGTTGCGTTACGGAAATAGTTTAAAGCAGAATCAGATCACTAAATCAATTGATGACGTTTACGGTGAGTTACACGTAAGTAGGATGGAAATGACGAAACGTGAGTTTTACCAGTTCTTAAGAGCCCATCACTACACCATCAAATGGCTCAAGGGAAATAATAGCCCCAGTGACCTGAGTGTGAAAAAGCAGTTAATGGTACCAAAAATTGGTCATTTTAACTTGCCTCAACCATGTGGAGCGGATAAACTATACGTAAACGCGGCTTTTACCACCAAAGGTGTCCAAGTTGTGATTAATCAGTTGAAAGAATTAGATGAAGTTGCCTATCAACAGGTTTCACTGTTTTAAATGATAATTGTTCCACGTGAAACAATTGATGTAATCCCATGGTGTTCAAGGATTAGAGGTGTTAAGCGTGAAGAAGCAACATGTCCTATCGTTAATCTTGGCCTTTTTGGCGGCAATGTTTTTGATCCTCGTTCCGTTTATTGAGGATCAAAGCTTGATTTGGATTGGTCTGGCGATGGCCGGCTTTTGTGCTGCTTTAGCAATTTTAACCGAGATTTTAGCAATTAAAAAATAAAAAAGGAAGGATCCTTCGCAATTAACGAAGATGGTCTTTCCTTTTTTAGTGAAATTAATGATATAAAAAAAGATCATGGCGTTAACCATGATCATGATATGTGATGGGCAGTCAGGGGATCGAACCCTGGACCCACGGATTAAGAGTCCGTTGCTCTGCCAGCTGAGCTAACTGCCCAAATCAAAAGTACATTTATTATAATAGCATACCGCAAAACCCCATGCAACACTAATTTACAAAAAAGGCGAAATTGCAGATACGGAAGAAATACTGAAAAGAGCTGTTATTAATTAACAACAGTTGTTGAATAACGTGAAGCGAGTAATTTGATGTGTTACAATTTAACTAGGATTGAGCGTAAAATAAGCCTTGATCCCAAACTTGATTGATATAGGGACTGCCAGCAGTTCAAAGGAGACAAATAATATTATGAAGAAAAAAATTCTAGTTGTCGATGATGAAAAACCAATTACAGACATTGAAAAATTTAGTTTAACCAAAGAAGGATTTGACGTTGACGTCGCACACGATGGGCAAGAGGCCCTTGATAAGGTTGATAGTAATACACCCGATCTCATTATTCTTGATCTCATGTTGCCAAAGGTCGATGGCTTAGAAGTTGCTAAGGAAGTTCGAAAGACCCACAACATGCCAATTATCATGGTGACTGCCAAGGATTCTGAACTCGACAAGGTGCTCGGTCTAGAGCTCGGTGCCGATGATTACGTTACTAAGCCATTTTCCAACCGTGAATTAGTGGCACGGGTTAAGGCCAACTTGAGACGGCAAAACATCACCGGCTCAGCTGGGGAAGGAAAAGACGATAATCACGATATCGAAATCGGTGACCTGGTGATTCATCCTGACTCTTACTCCGTTACTAAACGCGGAAAGGGTGTGGATCTTACCCACCGAGAATTCGAACTTCTTCATTACCTAGCCCAACACATTGGTCAAGTGATGACCAGAGAGCACTTGCTTCAGACGGTTTGGGGCTACGATTACTTCGGTGACGTTCGAACCGTCGACGTGACCGTACGTCGTTTACGAGAAAAAATTGAAGATGATTCAAGTCACCCCAAGTGGTTAGTAACCAGACGTGGGGTTGGTTATTACCTGCGGGATTCCGAAAAAGAAGAATAACCCAAATTGATTAGTTTAGAGGTATTCATGTAATGAAGAAGAAAAGACGTTGGCACTTTTTAAGGTCCATTCATTTTAAGATTGCGTTAGTTTTCGCCTTAATGATGATCATTACCTTGGAAGTAGTGGGTGCCGTTTTTGTGCGTCAACTCGAGTACCAAAATTTGAATACGTTTAAGGACTCCATCCAACTGAAGCCCTACGTTAATACATCCCTTAAAAAGCAGTTAGCCAAAAAGAACCAAACCAAGGCTAATAAGCAGATCCAGACGATCCTTGAAGACGTTGATACCAACAATTCTGATGATATTCTGGTGGTGGATTCCAGGGGAAACATCCGTGGAACCAATCAGAGTAGCGACCAGTCGTTAGTGGGGCAAAAGACCACCGACAATGACATCAAGAATGCCTTAAATAACGGTAAAACCATCGAGAAAAACACTTACAGTGATGGGAACCGTTACTACACCATGATTACACCCTTGATTAATAGTCAGGGCAACGAAAACAACATGGAAGGGGTCGTCTACGTTCGGGCTAATCTGAACCCGGTTTATCAAAACATCAACAGTATCACCTTAATCTATCTGTTTGCGGCGATCGTCGCCATTATTCTAGGATTACTTTTAACGTTTATTATTTCTCGGGCCATTACGAAGCCAATCGACGCGATGAAGAAGCAGACGGAACAGATTGCTCGCGGAAATTATTCGGGGCACGTTAAGGTCTACGGAAATGACGAGTTGGGTCAACTAGCGAAAGCCGTTAACAACCTGTCAGTGCGGGTTGAAGAGTCTCAGGAGTCAACTGAGTCAGAGCGAAGGCGTCTGGATTCGGTCTTAGATAACATGACCGACGGTGTGGTTGCCACGGATCGTCGCGGAAACGTCATCATCATTAACGATGAGGCACTTAGTTTTCTAGGCGTTAGTAAGCAACAGGTCATCGGTAAGTCCATCCTAGATGTCTTGCATTTACGCGACCGGTTCACCCTTAAAAACTTGATTGAAGACCCAGGACAGGTCAACTTGGACTTTTCTGATCACGACCATAAGCTGATTTTATCAGCTCATTTTTCGTTGATTCAGCGTGAATCCGGCTTTATTAATGGGCTTGTTTGCGTGTTCCATGACATCACCTTGCAACAAAAGATTGATGACGATCGGAAGCAGTTTGTATCCAATGTTTCACACGAACTACGAACGCCCTTAACCAGTGTGCATTCCTACATTGAAGCCTTGCAGGACGGCGCTTGGAAGGATAAAAAGTTGGCACCCAAATTTTTGAAGGTCACTCAGGACGAGACCGACCGAATGATTCGAATGATCAACGACCTTTTGACACTATCGCGGATGGATTCTGGGACCCAGAAGTATGATACGGAACTAGTTAACATCAACAAGCTCTTTAACTACATCTTGGATCGTTTTGACATGATCATTAAGACCGATGACGATCCGAAAAAGAAGAATTATTCCATTAAACGAGACTTTACTAAGCAGGATCTGTGGGCTGACATCGATACCGACCGTTTTACCCAGGTCATTGATAACATTATGAATAATGCGATCAAATATTCACCAGACGGTGGCGTCATTACCTGTCGGCTGTACGAACAGAACAACCGCATCATCATGAGTATTTCTGATCAGGGACTAGGAATGCCACGAAAAGCCATTAAACACATTTTCGATCGTTTCTATCGAGTCGATAAAGCTCGTTCACGGGCTCAAGGTGGAAGTGGACTTGGGCTCGCAATCTCTAAGGAAATTGTGGAAGCTTTTGGCGGCCATATTTGGGTCGATAGTATTGAAGGAAAGGGTTCAACGTTCTATATCTCACTACCAAACGAACCAGTCGAGGAGGATCTTTGGGATGAAGGAGAAGCTTAAACCTTATATTTTACCGGTTTCATTGTGCATTGCCGTACTAGTCAGTTTGGTGCTCATCGTGGCACTACTGGTCAATCCAGCTCGCTTTGGGAGTCGAATGCATCAGGATAAATCAGCTACGCTTAAAAGCGAAGTTTCTTCTAAGAATCGTTATGATATCTATTCTCCCACCGAGGTTATTACTACCACTAGGAGTGGGAAACAGAAGTCGCTCACAAGTGAGACCACGAGTTTGACCGGTGAAATCGTCAAAAACATTAAGACCTATCAGGTCAAGTCAATCAAAGAGGTCTCAAAGGATAATCAAAAGCGGTATATCGATACCCTTAACTCTGAAAATTCGCTGATGCTGAATTATGGTGGCGAAGTTCCAGTTAATTTGTTAAGTAAGATTTTTAATCACAAGGTGAAAAAGAATGATTTCAACGTTGATCGCATGGTCATTCCACTAAATGACAGTACCCACTTTTACCTGTTGGGCGATGACGGTTACCACGTGTACCAGGTCACCACTAAAAAGCGGAATTTAGCCAAGTTACAGAACATTCTTACTACGAAAGTTCAAAGTGTGGACGTTCAGATGCGGACGTTAAACGATCGCCCGTTTCTCTTCTACCCAAGCCAGGTCAAGATGCGTAATTACGGGTATTTACTCGCAGAACAGTCCCAGACGGCTTACATTAATCGGGTATTGGGTAATACGACGGATACCAGCGTTAAGCACCGAAAGAAGAGTACGACCTACAGTAGTCGGGACCAGTCATTAAACTTTGACAATGAGGACAACGTTATTTATCAGGACTACCAGCAAAGTAAGCGGGGCCACAGCTATGAGGATGTTTTAAATTCAGCTTATCGTTACGCTAATAAACTAGGGATTCCACTGGATAATGCTCGTTTTGACAGCTATAATCCGGTCAAAAACACCGTCACTTACCGGACGTTTGTGGAGGGTTATCCCGTCTTCAATCAGAAGCGACTGGGAACGTGTTCGTTTAAGATGGGGAATGGTGGAGCCAATCGTTATGAATTTTCACTTTTAAGTTTCCAAATCCCAATTCCAACGAACGCCGAAAGTACCACCCTTCCAAGTACTGGAACAATCTTAAACCAACTATCCGCTCAGGGAATTGACATGAAGAAGGTTAGATCCATCACCCTTGGTTATCAAGTTGTTCCCGAAAAGAACAACAAGCAGTTAATCACCTTACAGCCATCATGGTTCGTTAATTACGACGGCACTTGGATTAACTCCCAGTTAATTGGCAATGGAACCGGAAAGGAGAGCTTCTAATGAATTTTAAGCGAATTCAAGAGATCTTCTTGCTGGCTTTCATTATTTTAGACGTTTTCTTGGTCCTAATGATTGTTCAAAACCAAAACATGCAGTCCGAGAACACGAGTCAAAACAGTGCGAACTCCACCATTATCAAAGAAATGCGCAGGGATGAAATTTCAGTTGGCAAGCTCTCTAATAAGCGCTCTAACGGTTACTACATTTCCGCTTCTAATGATGGTAATCTCGCAAATGAGATGGGTGACTTGAAAAATCAGGACGCGCGCTTTGAAAACGGCGCGGTCGTAAGTACGTTGCGGACGCCAATTGACATTGATAATCGGAACCCACAGAACACGCTGGACCCGCTCATGAAGAAAAAGAGTTTTGTGATTAACGGTGAGGATTATGAGTACGACCAAAACCAGTCCAATTCAAGTAAGATTGTCTACATTCAGAAGGCTTTGACGAGTAATTTGATGGACAATAATGCCAGAATCATCTTCTATTTAGATGACGACGGTAATATTAAGAGTTATACGCAAACGGCGCTTAATAACATCAAGATTTTACACGAAAGTTCTGAGACCATTTCGGAAGAACGGGCACTGATCTGGCTCTACCAGTACAATGAAATTCCCAATAACTCCAGGGTGCTTTGGACCAGAAGATCGTACACTAAACTGTTAAACATTAATAATAATGGGGTCTACATCCCTACTTGGGTCATTGCCATCCAGACCCGCAACTCCAAGGACGTTTCCGTAAGGCGGATTAACGCCTTCACTGGGTCGGTCTTAAAGACTGAAAACGTTCAGGAGAACTTTAAAAATAAAATCACAAGTGGGACAGAAGATAATTAGAAAGCTGGGAATAAGTTGAGCAAAGATCCGATGAAAATCAGTGTATTGTCGAGTGGAAGTGGCGGCAACGTTACTTATATTGAGACGAACCAGCACAAGGTCTTACTTGATGCCGGACTGTCGGGCAAAAAGATTGAGAACCTCATGAATTCAATTGGACGAAGTTTGACCGACGTTGATAAGTTATTTGTGACCCACGAACATACCGATCATGCCAAATCAGTGGGAATCTTGGCGCGTAAGTATGACATGCAGGTCTACGCGAACGAGAAGACCTGGAACGCGATGGGTAACAAGATCGGAAAATTTCCTGAGGAACAAAAGTTTATTTTTGATCCTGATACCACTAAGTCATTTGGGGACTTGGACGTTGAAAGTTTCAGTGTGTCCCACGATGCTGCCGACGCTCAGTTCTACAATTTTCACGACGGTGATAAGAGTTTTGTGGTGTTGACTGATACGGGCTACGTCTCTGATCACATTGAAGGGGTCATAAGAGACGCCAACGCGTACGTTTTAGAGTGTAATCATGACGTGGAAATGCTGAGAAACGGCGACTATTCGTGGCCAACTAAGCAACGCATCATGAGTGATGAGGGCCATTTGTCAAACGAAGACGGCGCGGACGCCATGATGAAAATCATCGGACGTGACACTAAGAACATCTTCATCGGGCACCGCAGTCATCATAACAACATGAAGTCTTTGGCTCATCTCACCGTCGCTTCCATGCTTGAAAACGAAGACTTTGGGGTTGGTCATGACTTCAATTTGTTTGACACCGACGTCGAAAAACCATCCGATTTAATAACTCTTTGAGAATAATTGATACTTTTTTAAAAACTATTTGATAGAATAATATTAAATGGGGTGTAAATATGAAGAGAACACATCCGCTACTAACAGTTGCCATCGTGGCACTAGTAGCCGGTCTATTGGGCGGTGGAATTGCCTATGGTGGGATTTCGTGGTATAACGGCGGAATGTCTCTAGGAACTCAATCCGTCCCTGCGGGTTCCAATCGTGGCGGAACCGCAAAAGTTGAGAATGTAAGGGTAAATGCCTCTACTCAGGCGGAAAAAGTCTTTAAGGACAACAAGGATACCGTTGTTTCGGTGATTAACACCGAGAAGACCAAGTCCAGTGACTCTGATCCACTTCAGGGCATGTTTGGTGGCGTGTTCGGAGGAAATGGTGGAGACAATGGCGGTCAAGACCAAAAGGATCAGCAACAGATTAGTGAGGGTTCTGGAGTTGTCTACAATAAGGATAACGGCTCAGCGTACATTGTGACCAACAATCACGTGGTGTCTGGTTCGTCCAACCTGGAAGTCATCTTGAGTAACGGCCAGAAAAAGGAAGCTAAGCTAATTGGCCATGATGCTGTAACCGACCTTGCCGTTCTTAAGATTAACGGTGATGGTGTCAATAAGGTGGCTAACTTCGGTAATTCTGACGACATCAAGGTGGGTCAAACCGCCCTTGCGATTGGATCACCACTTGGTTCTGAGTACGCTTCGTCTCTGACTGAGGGAATCATTTCCGCAAAGAAGCGAGAAGTGCCGCAGGCTAGCACCGAGAACGGTCAGCAGAATGCCAGTGCCGGTGACGCAACGGTTATTCAGACCGATGCCGCCATTAATCCCGGAAACTCGGGTGGACCACTCCTAAATAGTGCCGGACAGGTCGTTGGAATTAACTCCATGAAACTGTCGAAGGATAGTTCCGGTACCAGTGTTGAAGGGATGGGGTTTGCTATTCCAAGTAACGAGGTCGTACGGATTATCAACCAGCTCATTAAGAACGGAAAGGTAATTCGTCCCGAACTAGGCATTAAGTACGTGGACCTAGCTAACATCTCGGTTAAGCAGCAGAAATCGATTTTAAAGCTCCCTTCAAACGTTACCAATGGAGTTGTGGTGATGGACGTTAGGGGTGGATCACCAGCCGCTAATGCGGGTCTCAAGAAAAATGACGTGATTACCAAGTTGGCTGGAAAAGACATTACCAATCAGGGTAAGTTACGTGACATCCTGTATGAGCATAACGTTGGCGACAAGATTTCCGTTACCTATTATCATAATGGGCAAATGAAAACGGCTGAGATTACGCTAGATCAGCAAGCAAAACAGCAGTAATTTAAAAAATGTTCGTCGTAGAGTAAATGCGGCGAACATTTTTTGTTTGAAAAGAGTGAACTGACATTCGGATAGCTTAATGCGATAATTGAATCAATTGTCCGTTTAAAGCCTGAATTTTAGTTGTGATGATTGTAACGATACTTATAGGTTCCGTGATAGAGGGATTGACGGTAAACTCCGAACAAAATTGGTTTAAAAAAAATTAATAATCAGAAAATACGTGGTTGGAAATGTCAAGTGGTAAAAGTCTGTGCATAACTTTGGGGATAAACTCATTGTGAAAACACAAAAGCTGTAATTTAGGCTTTAAATGATAGTGGAAAAGTATCAAGAAGTTATCCACAGGCAGTGTGCATAAGTTTATGTAACAAAATTTTATTAAAAAAAGAACGCGATAAACGTTGATATCACAACAACGAAAATTGCGTTAACGAACATATGTCTTGTTTATTTCTGTGGATAAATAAAAATGTTGTTGACAAAATCGAAATATTAACAGGTCTTTAAATTCTCCAGAAACGTGATAGTTTGTGAAGGTGCCTGTGGATAACTTTGTGGATAGTCTGTTTAAAGGAGTCGACTTATGAACATTAAATTGGTGGTAGTTGGAAAATTGAAGGAAAAATACTTCAAAGATGGAATTAATGAGTACGTCAAACGACTTTCTCGTTTTTGCAAGTTTAAGATTGTTCAGGTTCCCGACGAAAAGGCGCCTGAGAACCTTAGTCAAGCGGAAATGGACGAGGTGATGGAGCAAGAAGGAGCCCGAATTTTGGCTAAAATTAAAGACCGCGAGTATGTGATTGCTTTGGCAATTCAAGGCGATGAACTGACCTCTAAAGCCTTTGCGAAGAAAATCAAGGATCTCGCAACGTACGGTCACTCGGACATTACCTTTGTGATTGGTGGGTCGTTGGGACTTGCTCGTAAGGTCTTGAAGCGGGCTAACTTTGAACTGTCATTTGGTCGTTTTACGCTACCGCACCAGCTGATGCGCTTGGTGTTGACCGAACAAATCTATCGGGCTTTCATGATTAATAGCGGCAGTCCGTACCATAAATAGGCTGATTGACTTTGATTAGAAACTAAGATTATAATAATTATGGATTTAAAAGGGAAGAGATGCTGGTATCATCTCTTCCATGTTCGCAAGTTAGGTGCGGTTACTGTGGTGAAGCTAATCAGTTATGATTAGCTTTTTTTATTATTTTATTTGTAAAATATGGATATTTGCTTCAATTACACGTACACGCCGAAAGGATGTTATTAATAATGAAAATTTTAAATTCGCATCGGATGCTGCGTTTTCTGGTTCAAGTTCTAATTACCGCTATTGGAACGGCGATTATCGCTTTGGGAATGACCCTGATGCGAAAAGAAAATCTCGGAATGGACGCCTTTACAGCGTTAAGTGTCGGATTATCGCACCATTTACCGCTTGGCTTGGGTAACATCCAGTTCATTGACTACATGATTCTGTTAGTCATCGTGCTGATTTTGGATTACCATCAGATTGGCTTTGGGACTTTGATTAACATGCTGGTGGGTTACGGGGTTCAGTATTTCACGCTCTGGTTCGGTGCCTACTTGGTGTTCGATAACTTCTGGTTGAAATTGTTGTTCGCTGTCCTTGGATTCCTGATATTCACGGTCGGAATTGCCGTTTACATGTCGGCCAAGTTCGGGGTGTCCTCGTATGACGCGATTGCTCCCATTTTCTCTCAAAGACTGCACATGCCGTACTGGTCAGTGCGGGTGATTCAGGATGTGCTTTTCATGTTTTTGGCGTTCTTCGTCTCTGGTCCAATTGGAATTATGACGGTCATCATCTCGTTGTGTTCGGGTCCTTTTGTGGAACTCTGGGGAAGACACCTCCATCTGATTAAATAAAAAACGGTCCGCTGGATTATTCCAACGGACCGTTTAGTTTAATTAATTTTTATTATCATTTGGGTCAATACTGCAACTGCCGCCTTCGCAGTTAGCACCTTTTTGTTGGTTGTCATCGCCACCAACCATTTCAATTGGTTGAAAGCTAGCCCAAGCCTTGTATAAAGCGGACTTGAAGACCTTCACCGGTTGAGCACCAGAAACGGCGTACTTCTTGTTAAAGATGTAAAACGGAACCCCGTTAATTCCAACTTGTTGAGCGGCGGCTTCGTCAGCTCTGACGTCGTCCTTGAATTTATCACTGTCTATGACAGATTTGACTTCGTCCTGATTTAGACCAACACTCATGGCGAGGTCAACTAAAACGGAGTTGTCGTCAACGTTTAAACCGTCGGCAAAGTAAGCTTCAAACAACTTATCCATCAGTTCGGATTCTTTGCCCTTGGTTCCCGCAAAGTGAAGTAAACGGTGAGCTTTTAAGGTGTTCACTACTTTAATCTTTCCGGTATCCATCTTTAAACCAGCTTCGTTTGCCAGTTCGGTGATGGTTGATAGAAACTCGGAAACTTTTTCCTTTGACATTCCCTTTTCCTTACTCATATGGTCAGCCATGGTTTCTGGTTCACCAGATGCGTTGGGATCAAGTTCAAAACTATTGTAATGAACCTCAACGTCGTCCTTATGGTCAAAATCACTTAGTGCGGACTTGAAGTGGGCCCGTCCGATGTAACAGAACGGACATGCAATATCGGACCAAACTTGGACTTCCATTTTTTTCGTCATTTTAGTACCTCCTACAAATTATCTACTAACTAAAGTATAGTGTTCAACTGAATCAATCACAATCATCTTGCTTAAGAATCACTTATCAATGGCGTTGCTTGTTCCAAGTAATTTATCGTTTTTGATTTGCTTTGGATCTTGGTTTTGTTCAGTGGTTTGCTTACTATCACTGTTTTTTGCTTCATTTGGAGTGTTTTGATTTTCATTCTCGGCATGATCCGATGACTTCTTGTCAGAATCGCCATGGACTGATTTGAGAATCTTATTAAGCCAATTCTTCATGTTACTTCCCCCTCATCTACTTCTCACCTTATTATAGTATAGTGAGTTTTGATTGTAATGAAAGTTAACTATTTTATAAAGAATTGTGATAGGCCAACTACGAAGCGGACCTTTTGCTTGCTTTTATTTCGGAAATTAAATAGAATTAAAGTACATATTAACTTACTTTTTGTGAGTAAAGGGAGAGAGATTAAATGAAAACAGTTGACGTAATTTTAGGTAGTGCCAGATCCAATTCTAGTGGTGCCGGAATTTTTAACTTTTTAAAGAAGAACGCAGAAGAACTTGAGTCTGACAACGAGGTCAAGTTGAACTTTATTGATATTGGTGATTTAGACTTACCAATCTTCAATGAACCACTTCCACCAATGGGTAATCCTGACCGGAAGCTAACGGGGGCCCCCAAGAAGTGGATTGATAACATCAAGGCTGGAGACGGTTATCTATTTATTGAACCAGTCTATGACAACGGTCTTTCTGGTGCGTTTAAGAACGCCCTTGATTATATCGGCTTTGAAACGGCTGACAAGCCTGCCCGAATTGTTTCGTATTCTAGCAGTGCCTTGTCTGGTCAAGCTTCGGCTTTAGGCATTCTTCCCACTTTATCCATGTTGGGAATGGTAATGTTGCCACACATGACCATGATTGGTCACATTGACGACAACTTTGAAAAGGATGGCAATTTTGTAAGTAATGCGCCATCAGAAGAATACTATTCCAAACAGTTAAAGGATGCCGTAAGTGACATTGCTTCTTACACCAAGCTTTTAGGTAATTAGGTTTATAAGTAAATACGCAAAAGGAGCACTTCATTTTTTTGAAGTGCTCCTTTTTTTTATTGAAAAATCATCTGCAGGACGATCAGGATAATCGAGATCAAAAAGACCGCTGTGATTATGTACTTGAAGAGTTTGTTAATCTTATTACTTCCCTCGGGGAAGAGCCACAAGATTAAGATTAAAAGGACGTTTAGGCCAATTCCCACCCAAGGATTGGGATGAAAAAAGGTTAAGACCATCAGTAACACCAAAATCACTAGTTCAAGTAGTTCCTTAAAGACTGTCAATTCAAGTAACCCCCTTTCTGTTTTACTAAAAACACCAAATCCGAGTAGACGTGGAGGTCTCTCAATAGATTTGGTGCACAGGTATGTTTTTAAAATGGCAAAAGAGATTGATTGGTACTTCTCATTACCGAACTAATTATACCATTGCGTTAAAACAAAAGCGAGATTATTTTTAATTATTTTAGATGGTTGACAAGTACTGGCGATTAAGGCTGATTTAAACGGTCTAAGTATCAACTAATAATGGATTATCATTAATCAGTACATTCAACAAAGTTAATTAATTAAGAGCCAAGTTATATTACGTTCGAGGATTTTTCTGGTGCGACGATTGTTAAACATGTAACTATTAAAAAGTTAGTTAAAATTTGATAAAAATGTTTAAGTTTCCCAGTGTATCAACACATATCCACTTTTACAAATTATCGGTCTTTGAACGATTTGACAAAATTTGTGAAACAGTTATCATTATTGACGTACGACTAGGAAACTTTTTCTAGTCGGTTAAAATGCTTGTTATAAATTGCGAAACCCCGTACGATATGGGTGGTTAAATCGTTTAACCATAAGCATGAATAACAATTCTTAAGGAGGATTATTATGAAATCTGCAATTGAAGTGAACTCTGAAATTGGGCAGCTGAAGTCTGTCTTAATGCACAGGCCCGGAAAAGAGATTGAAAATGTCATTCCGGATACCATGAAGCAGATGTTGTTTGATGACATCCCGTATCAAAAAATCGCTGACAAAGAGCACGATTATTTTACCAATCTACTCCGTGATCATGGAGTGGAGGTTGTGTACATCGAGGATTTGTTGGAAGACATCTTAAAAAAGGATGACGTAAGGGATGATTTTGAGTCAACTTACCTAAGTGAACACTACTACACGGGTAGTTCGGCAGAGGACATCAAACGCTACTTTGAGAGTCTCTCGATTCACGACTTGGTCAGTACGATTTATGCCGGCCTAAGACGAGATAAAATTCATTTTACTCACCCAAGTTTGCACGACGTGGCCGGGACGAACGCTTTTGATCCTTTCCTACTGGATCCACTACCAAATGCGTACTTTACCAGGGATCCGCAAGCTTCGATGGGATCTGGTTTAACGATTAACCACATGACTTTTGAGGCGCGGCGTCCGGAGTCACTCATCACGGAGTACGTGATGAAGTATCATCCACGGTTTGCCGGAAAAGTTGACGTTTGGCTGGACCGCTATAATGATGCTCGGATTGAGGGTGGTGACGAACTCGTTTTAAACGATCACGTCATGGCAATTGGTTGCTCACAACGAACCTCAACTCGTTCGATTGAAAAACTGGCTCACAAACTTTTTGAAGATCCCAAGTCACATTTTGACACAATCGTGGCGGTTCAAATTCCGCATAACCATGCCATGATGCATCTAGATACGGTCTTCACCATGGTCAACTACGACCAATTTACCGTATATCCAGGGATCATGAACGGTGGTAAGATGAATATTAACATCCTTCATCCCGGAAAAAACAATACCATCAACATGGAACATCGTGAAAGTCTGCCGGATACACTCAAAGAAGTTCTTGGATTATCTGAGATTGACATGATGGAGACCGGCGATGGTGACCCAGTTGCCGCTCCACGTGAACAGTGGAACGATGGGTCAAATAACTTGGCAATTGCCCCTGGGGAAGTGGTCACATACGATCGCAACACAATCACGATTGATGTAATGCGGAAACACGGTATTACCGTTTACGAGATTTTGTCTTCAGAACTATCGCGTGGCCGTGGTGGAGCTCGTTGTATGTCACAACCAATCATTCGTGAACCACTTGATAAAAATAATTAGAGGGGGAGCAAATTAAATGAGTACATTACTAGAGGAATTAAAATCAATGCAGGGACGTTCTTTTTTAAAGGAGTCTGATTTTACACCAGCCCAGATTGAAGCTTTGATTGATTTTGCCATTAACTTGAAAAATGAACACAAGAAGTACGGCAAGGTGACCAAGTATTTACACGACAAGGACCTGGTGCTCTTGTTTCAAAAGACTTCGACCAGAACCAGACTCTCGTTTGAACTTGGTGGTGACGACTTAGGCGGAAACACGGCCTACATTGATCCAACCTCAAGTCAGTTCGGCAAAAAGGAATCGGTGGAAGACTCCGCGCGAGTCTTTGGCGAACTGGCTGACGGAATTGAGTACCGGGGCTTTGAACAATCCGACATGGAAATCATGGCCAAGTACTCGGGAGTCCCCGTTTGGAACGGTCTTTCAAACGAGTGGCATCCCACTCAAATGATTGCTGACTTCATGACCGTGAAGGAAAACTTCGGTCACTTAAAGGGGCTCACGTTGACCTTTGTTGGTGACGGGCGAAATAACGTGGCCAATTCTTTACTAGTGACTGGTTCGATGCTAGGTGTGAACGTTCACATCGTGGCTCCCGACGAACTGCACCCCGAAAAAGCAGTCGTCGATTTGGCCGAAAAGTACGCCAAGGAATCAGGAGCACACTTCATGATTACCTCTGACATTGACAAGGGGGTCAAGGACTCTAACATCATCTACACCGATGTCTGGGTGTCAATGGGTGAAAACAACTGGCAACAACGAATTGACCAACTACTACCATACCAAGTCAACATGGACTTAATGAAGAAGACGGGCACCCCTGACGATGAATTGATTTTCATGCACTGTCTGCCAGCCTTTCATGACGGCAACACCACCACTGCTAAAGAGGCAGTTAAAAAATACAAGGGCCTAAACAGTCCCGAAATGGAAGTAACCGACGAGGTCTTTAGAAGTCCTTACGGGCGCCAGTTCGTTGAGGCCGGTAACCGTAAGCACTCGATCATGGCAATTATGGCCGCCACTTTAGGCGACTTAAGTATGTACAACGAAAATTAAATTTTACTAAAGCATAAATAGGATTATCAATGAGACAATCATGTCCTAAATTAGGATTTGAGAGGATTGCGTAAATTATATGGGAAATAAAAAGGGAGTTTCATTATTTGGATTAATCATGCTGGTCATTAGTTCCGCGATTGGCGCTGGAATTTATAATGCCAGTGAACAGATTGCGGCAGCGGCCACTCCGGGACCCGCGCTCGTTGCGTGGATTATTACTGGAGTCGGAATTTTTGCACTAGCAATGAGTTTGAAGTCTCTAAGTGAGGATAAACCAGAACTGACTGGAATTTCCGATTTTGCCAGAGATGGATTTGGTGACTTTGCTGGATTTCTATCGGGCTGGGGATACTGGCTATCGGCATGGCTTGGTAATATTGCGTTTGCCACCATGATGATGTCAGCGATCGGTTATTTCTTTCCGGTTTTTCGATCAGGCAACTCAATTCAAGCGGTAATCATTGCGTCGGTATTCACGTGGCTACTCACGTGGTTAGTAACGATGGGGATTGAGAACGCGGCTTTCATCAATACCATTATCACCGTAATAAAAATAATTCCCTTGGTTGCTTTCGCAATCTTAGGAATTGTCTTATTCAAAGCTAACGTTTTCACCGCCCACTTCTGGGCTAATTTTAGTACTAACTTCACGTATAGTCCGGCGACGACAATGGGGGTATTTGATCAAGTCAAAGGCTGTATCATCACCACCATGTGGATCTTCATCGGGATTGAAGGTGCCACGATGATGGCAGGACGCGCTAAGAAGCGTTCTGATGCGGCCAAGGCGACCATTATTGGCACCATCTCACTCTTGATCATCAACATCGTGATTGCGATGCTACCATATGGTTACTTACCCCAAGCCAAACTAGCTAAGTTGAGCAACCCGGCCCTGACCTACGTTGTTAAAGATATGATTGGACCAATAGGTGCGGCTTTTGTCAGTATCTCACTTATAATCACCATGGTCGGTGCCCTCCTGTCATGGACCATGCTTCCGGTTGAAGCGACGTCACAACTAGCTGATCAGAAGCTACTACCCCGGTGGTTCGGTTACTTAAACAAGCACAATTCACCTTCACACTCATTGTGGTTAACTCAGATTTTGGTACAAATTGTTTTGATTTCGTTACTATTTACCGATCAGGCGTACAACCTGGCAATCTCGTTGTGTACGGCAGCGATTGTGATTTGTTACGCGCTGGTTGGTGCCGATCAAATTAAGGCTGGACTGCAGGCTCATTCGGTCAAGAAAATGATGCCAGGAATCCTAGCTCTATTGTTTGAAGTTGTCGGAATCGCAGTGGCGGGACTACAATTCTTGTGGTTATGCTCAATTGCATACGTTCTAGGCTTTGGTTTCTACATCAAAGCGATCAAGAATCAAGGACGCAAAATTACAACCTTTGAATGGATCATGATGGCATTGATAACGATTGCTGCCATTGGGGCGGTAATTGCTCTATTTATGGGAAAGATAGGAGTGTCGTAAATGAAGAGAATCGTGATAGCTCTAGGTGGCAATGCGATTTTAACCGATGATCCAACTGCAAAAGGGCAAAGAGAAGCTTTAAAAAAAACCACGAAAAAAATCGTGAAGTTCGTGCGTAATTCAACTGAGAACCTTCAGTTAGTGATTACTCACGGCAATGGCCCGCAGGTTGGAAACTTGTTACTCCAAGAACTAAACGGTAGCACGAAGGAAAATCCGCCAATGCCACTTGACGTGGTTGGAGCGATGACTCAAGGTGAGTTAGGACTGTGGATTGGGGATGCCCTCTCAGACAATGATATGACTAGTTCAACCATTGTCACGCGGGTATTAGTCAATCCCAATGATCCAGCGTTTAAGGATCCAACCAAACCCATCGGTCCGTTTTACGCGGACGTTAATTCCGTCTTAATGAAACATCCGGACTGGAAATTTGCCGAAGATGCCGGTCGCGGATTCAGGCGGGTTGTTCCATCGCCTCATCCCATCAGCATTTTAGAAGCCAAGCAGATTAGCACCCTGGTTGACAGTGGGTTCACTGTCATTGCTGGTGGTGGTGGCGGCGTTCCGGTCGTCATGACCGATGACGGGGACGTCGAAGGCGTGGAAGCCGTGATTGATAAAGACTTTACGGCTTCACTAATCGGACAAATGGTGAACGCCGACCAGTTAATTATCCTGACGGGCATTGACCAGGCGGCCATTAATTTCGGACGGCCTAATCAAAGAGAACTGGGACACGTGTCGCTTGACGAACTGGACATGTATCTAAAACAAGGTCAGTTTGGTAAGGGTTCAATGGAACCCAAGATTCAAGCGGCGATGCAGTTTGTGAAAAACACCGGCAAGGAAGCCGTGATTACGTCATTAGACAACGTTGCCGATTTTGAGGAAAATGGTCGAGCAACGGTCATTAAAAAATAACGACTGAAGAAATCACCCGATGACTATGAACTAGTCTTTGGGTGATTTTTAGTTGTTATTAAGTGATTCAACGGGACTATAACCATTTTTCCAATTTGATATTAGCATTTAAGAACGAAATGTCAAAGATTATTCTTATCTAGTTAGAGGTAATCCAATGTCGTGATTAGTCTTTAAAACAAAAAGTTCCCTTGCAACTATCAAAAATAGTTGCAAGGGAACTTCATGGTACTTGTGGGTCATAACCATCAAATAGAAAGGAGTAGTGCATCTTGTTTGAAAACTACCGCCTACGCGGTACAAACATAGTATATCATACATGATAAAAATGTCTATCTTTATTTATTTTATGTGATTGAATGGTAGCACAATTAACGCCGGCTTTAACATAAACTTCACATGCATATCGCTATTAACGTTTAGTTGAATTTGTTATGCTTTAGACGTATATAGGAGGTTTCAATTATGAAGATTATGATTATTGGTGGAACCGGAAGAGTCGGTTCTGACCTAGTAAAACAATTTCAAAAAAACACTGACGATTCGGTTACCATTGCGGCTCGTCATCCCGAAGAAGTCAAGTTTGTGGACACCGTTGAGGAACGTCCCAAAATTAACACCATGAAGTTTAGCATCGTCGACATGAGTGTTAACGCAATGGCCGACGCAATGAAGGGCTTTGATGCCATCTACTTCACCGCTGGATCTGGTGGACACAACGTGGTCCTAGTTGACAGTTACGGAGCCATCAAGACCATGCAGGCCGCCGAAAAAGCTGGCGTCAAACGTTACATCATGCTCAGTTCAGCCTTTGCGCTTCAACCAGACCAATGGGAAGGAAAGAAACACTACGCCAAGTTGCAGGATTACCAGGCTGCTAAGTTCATGGCCGACCACTGGTTAATTCATGATACTGACTTGAATTACACTATTTTACAACCGGGTTCCTTGCTTGAGACCCCTGGAACCGGCGAAGTAACCTTTAATGATGACAAGCCTGGTTCGAACTCAATCAACGACGTTTCACAGGTCTTGTTTGACGTTTTAAATAACCAACATGCCTTTGACAAGGTAATCATCATGCACAGTGGTGACATGAGTATCGAAACCGCACTTAACAATTTAAAATAGTTAGGGAGAATTAAGATGGCTGTTAAAGATAAAGTAGTTGTAATTACGGGAGCTTCTAGTGGAATTGGTGAAGCAACCGCCAAGTTATTGGCAAAAAACGGCGCCAAGGTCGTGCTGGGCGCTAGAAGAGAGGATCGCTTACGTGCGATTCAGGAAGATATCGAAGCTGACGGTGGCGTGGCTGCCATTCAGAAGACCGATGTCACCAAACTCGATGAGGTCAGAAACCTGGCGTCCGCTGCGGTTGACCAGTTTGGTCGCATCGACGTTTGGATGAACAATGCTGGTGTGATGCCCCAATCACCACTGATTAAGGGTGACGTCAAGGGTTGGAATCTCATGATTGACGTCAATATCAGGGGTGTTTTGTATGGCATTACCGCTTCCCTTGATACGATGCGTGGTCAAGGTAGCGGTCAGTACATCAACACCGCTTCGGTGGCGGCCCATACTTCTGGAATTAACAGTGGGGTGTACAGTGCCACAAAGGCGGCCGTGAAGATGATTAGTGATTCACTCCGAGAGGAAGAGGCTAAGGCTAAGTCTGGTATTCGGGTGACTATGATTTCACCCGGCGCGGTAGCCACCGAATTGCCCAATCACATTACCGATCCAGACATCAAGAAGCAGTTTGAGTCATACGATTTGACGCCGCTTAGTCCCAAACGGATTGCGCAATCCATCCTGTACGCCATTGACATGCCCAAGGATGCCTCGGTCAACGAAATCGTGATTCGACCAACCGATCAGGTTTAGGGTTAACGCATATGAAACTAGATGTGTCAAAGCACGTTCTACGGGATGGTTCGTTTTTAATCATCGCCATCCTGTCAATCATGCAGTTTGCGCGCTACGTCTACACCCAGGAGTATTTGCGTTCGGCTAAGTACCTGGTGCTGTTTTTGATTACCGTTTTAATGTATGGACTAGTTCCAGATCAAGTCCTGCAGTCGATTGTCAATCTGATTATGATTGGGCTGCTCCTGATTTTTACGTGGTACGACGAACGCATTGATAAACAACGAGAAAAGAAATAAATTAATTAGACTAGTTGTTGGTTTTAACCGATAATTAGTCTTTTTTTACGGGAAAATTAACCAATCCGTGAACCATTTCCGCGATGAAGGTTGAAATTGTTAATGTTTAATACTATTATTATAAAAAACAGGTTGTTCGAATTTTGTTATCTGACAATATCCGAACATTGCATATAAAATGGAGGAGAAAGTTCGATGAATTACTATCTAATCATTAACATCATTGGGGTCGCCGTGTTCCTCGGAATTGCCTTTTTGTTTTCTAAGGATCACAAGCACGTCAACTGGCGATCGGTTATCGTCGTTTTAGTCTTAAACCTAGTCATCGCGTTTCTCCTTACTCGCTTTAGTTTGGGTCGAGACGCTGTCAAGGGGGCCGCTGAAGGATTCAACTGGATCGTGCAGGTTGCCTACACTGGGATTGCCTTCGCGCTTCCTAACTGGGTGCACGTCAAACAGATGAACTTTGTTACTTCAGCACTGCTTCCAATCCTAATGATTGTTCCGTTGTTTGATATCCTTACATACTTTGGGATCTTACCATTTATCATTAAATGGATCGGAATTGCGTTATCAAAGGTCACGGGACAACCAAAGTTCGAATCATTTTACGCCGTTGAAATGATGTTTCTGGGAAACACGGAAGCCCTAGCTGTTTCTAGTCTGCAACTCAAGAAATTATCCAGTGAACGACTCTTGACAGTTGCCATGATGTCGATGTCTTGTATCACCGCTGCGATCGTTGGTTCTTACACCCAGATGATTCCTGGGCAATACGTTTTAACCGCGATTCCGCTTAACATCTTGAACGCCATCATCGTGACCTCACTACTGAACCCCGTTCACGTTACTCCTGAAGAAGACACAATTGCGACGATGACGGAACCCTCAGAACAAGTGGCTGAAGAGACGGTTGCTGATAAGCCGGAAAAACCCAAGAAAGAACCGTTCTTCTCATTTTTGGGTGACTCAATCTTAGGTGCCGGTAAACTGGTATTAATCATCGCTGCTAACGTCATTGCCTTCGTGGCCCTTGCTAACTTAATTAGTAAGTTACTGGGACTCATTAATCCTTGGTTGTCACTTCAACACTTACTTGGAATCGTAATGTTCCCATTTGCATGGCTGATGGGGATGGACGTTAACCACGCCTTCCAGTTTGCTCAATACATGGGAACCAAGTTAGTGACCAACGAATTCGTGGTCATGGGTGCCATTGCTCCCCATATCAACAACTTACACATTTTCCCAGCTCACTACCAAGCCCAACTCTGTGTCTTTTTAACTTCCTTTGCCAACTTCAGTACCGTTGGCATGGTTATCGGATGTCTGAAAGGCTTAGTCAGTCGGGAAAAGAACGACGTTATTTCCAGAAATGTTGGATACTTAATCTTATCCGGAATCTTGGTATCATTACTCTCGGCTGGAATCGTTGGATTATTCGTTTGGTAATTATTAAATAAAATTCATGACACTTCTGATTTAATTCAGAGGTGTTTTTTGTTGTCTAGTTATAAATACGTAAGTTTAGCGAAACTTAATTTTAGTATGATACACTGAACGTAAATAATTAGGGGATGAGAATTTGAAACGAATCCATCCAAAGCTAAAGATTCGTTGGCTCGCCATCGTCTTGGTGCTAATCTCGGGGATCGTCGCCGTAACCTTTACCCATTTCGACGCACCAATGTACAAACAGACGGTGGCTCGAGTCGTAAACGTGCACAACTACGGTCGCACTTCACAAACTGATGAATTTAAGAATCATGACTACCAAGAAAATCAGAAACTGACCCTCAAGGTCTTAAACGGAGAATACAAGGGCAAGACGATTACCGCTAACAACCAGTATTCTGGTGCCGGGGCGACCGACATGAAGTATCATGCTGGCCAACAGGTCTTTATCCACGTCGCTAACAAGAACTTAAAGCCCTCGTCGATTTTGATCAATGGCTTTAAGCGGGACACCGCGGTCGTCTTCTTAATCTGGCTAACGGTGATGCTGTTGCTGGTGATTTTGAAGTTCAGTGGCTCCATGGCGCTTTTAAGTATCATCATCAACGCGGTCCTGTTCTTTTTGGCGGTCTCAATTGACGTGGGGACGAGCTTTAATCCGTTCATCTTGTTTGCCATCTTGTCGGTAATTTTCACGATTGTCACCGCCATTTTGATTTTTGGCGTGTCAAAGGAGACGGTCGTGACGATTTCGTCCACGATTCTAGGAACCGCGGTCGCGATTCTGATAGCGTTCATTGTCCTGTCGGTCACGCACGAGCGGGGCATGAACTTTGAGATGATGGACTACGTGACCCAAAAACGACTGCCAATCTACTTCGTCGGTTGTATGATTGGGTCGTTGGGGGCCATCATGGACCTCTCAGCCGATATCACGTCCAGCCTGTTTGCGGTTTACGAGGAAGACCACAGTCTTTCGTTCTTGAAACTCTTAAAGAATGGTCAAAACATCGGGCGGTCAATCATGGGACCGTTGATTAACGTCTTGTTCCTTATCTTCGTTGCTGGGACTTTTCCAATGATGGTGCTGTTTTTAAGAAACGGCAATAGCTGGGGCTACTCGTTCTCAATGATTATGTCACTTGGAATCATTCAAAGTCTGATTAGTGCGATTGGAATCACGCTGACGGTGCCGATTACCAGCCTGATTGCGAGTGCGCTTTGTGAAATGAAGGTGATTAAATGAGTACCATGACCGTCTTATTAATAATTCTCTTTTTCGCAATGCTACTGGCGGGTGGTTCCAAGGGTTTCGTGGCCTTTATTGGTCTTTTGTGTAACTTTGGTTTGGTCTTCATGTCCGTCGTTTTGATTGCGTTTGGCATTCCATACCTCTGGGTCACACTGGTTAACGCCGTCATTATCCTCGTCATTACAATTTACTTCGGTAATGAACAAGGTCGGAACGCCGACGTGGCGTTTGTGACCTCATTAATCGTGGTGGCAATCGTAATTGCGTTGATCATTCCGGTGGAACATTGGGCGCAGGTGCAAGGCTTTGGACCCGAGAATACCGAGGATTTAGAAGGGATGTCACTCTTAATCGGCGTGAAATTCCTAAACGTTTCGTGTGCGATGACGATTCTGAGTTGTCTGGGAGCAGTGGCCGAAGCGGCCGTTGCCATGGCCACTGGTTTAGTCGAGATTCAGGACCATAACATCAAGATTTCTGATAAGGACTTCAGTTATATCGGAGTTTCGATTGGAAAAGAAATTGTTGGAACGGCCTTTAACACCCTGTTTTTTAGTTTCTACGGGGAGTTAGTTGGCTTGTTCATCTGGTTTGCGCGTTTGCACTACAGTATCGGCATGGTCATGAACGACAAGATTTTTGCGTCGGAGTTAATCATGACGTTGATTTCCGCCATTGGAGTGGTTCTGACCATTCCCGTGACCATTGCGGTGATGCTGTATCTGAAACATCGCAAGTTGAAGAAAGTGAAACAGGATTAAGTGATTTGTGAACTTTATCCTTTACAACTCGCGATTTCTGTGGTTAAATTAATGCAAAATAAGAAAGGGATGAAACCAATGACAACGATTACTATGAACTATCAAAATACTTACTGTTGCTGTATTTGTTACATGTAGGTCAGCGTTCGTAGTTTTAGATGCGGGTGTTGATCAAACGCCTGTATCTAAGTGTAGTAATTTTTGTGCTCAGTTAGATACAACATTTTGTTAGTCTAACTGAGATTGGTGAATTCCAACTCAATCGAATATACTAATCTACTCTATTTACGTGGAGAAAAAGGATCAGTTAGGCTAACTTAATGGATAGTCTAACTGATTTTTTTAATTGTTTCGTTTAATGGGATTTTGGCAGAAACAGGATTACTTAGTTGAAGGGGAGAAATAGGATGAAGAAAAGATATTGGATTACCGCATTAGTCGCAATTATCGTGATTTTATTTGGATATACGTTTGTGTATCGGCCGTATCAGAAGGCCCATGCACCACAGTCAAACAAGAAGACGATCACTTTAGCAAGTTCGCCTGGTCCATACAGTGACCTATTTATGAAGGGCATCAAACCCATTCTTGAAAAAGACGGTTACAAGGTGAAAAATAAGTCATTCTCCGTCTTGCTGAATGCTGATATGGCCTTAAACCAGGGTCAGGTTGACTTAAACGTTGAACAACACGGTGCTTACATGAACAACTTTAACAAGGAAAATCATGGTGATTTGGTTGCCTTGACCAAGGTGCCAACCATTCCAACCGGGATTTACCCCGCCAAAAAGCACAGCTTAAAGGACGTTAAGAAGGGTGACACGGTTGCCATTCCAAACGATCCATCCAATATGTCACGAGCTTTCTTGGTAATGGAAAAAGCGGGTTGGATTAAGTTGAAGAAGGGTGTTAACCCCATCAAAGCCACTAAGAACGACATCATCGACAACAAGTACGACCTGAAGTTCGATGAAATGGATTCGGCCAACGAACCACGTTCCAGAAATAGCGTGGACTACGCTATTATCCCTGGTTCTGATACTTACGGGGCTAAGATTCCAGCAAGTTCAATGCTTCTGCGTGAAAATCCTCAGAGTCAGTATATGTTGCTAGCGGTTGTAAACAAGAAGAATGAGCACACCAAGTGGGCGCAGGACGTCAAGAAAGCTTACAACTCCAAGCAGTTTATGAATTACATGAAGAAACATAATCAGGACCACGAGTGGGAAATTCCTGAGAAATAATTGAACACTGTGTCTAAAAATACGATGAAATCCTCCAAATGTTTGGAGGATTTTTTAGTAAAGTTATACTGTTAAAAACTTCATTATGCATTATAAATTTTATATATCTTTATTTGGTAAAATAACAAAGAAGGAGGGAATATAATGTTATATGAATATATATTTTCAAGCAAAGTAAGTAAAGAGTTTAATGATATGATCAAAATTGAATTACCTAAACGTTTATCAGAAAAGAAGAAAGGAGATAAGTATAATATATTAATGTTTTTTCTTTCGTACTTATCAGACGCATATTCAGCAATTCTAAGTATAGATAAAAATTCTCCAATACCGGTTTCTATTCTGAGATCAATGATGGAGGTAAGGTATTATATAAAGTTGTTTATTAAAGAAGACAATTCTAATGGGGAATATGAAAATTTAAAAAGATCATACAAACTTATGATTAAAAAAAATAATATAAAAAAACTAAAAAATGAAGTTTATGGTTCAGAAAATTTTGATCGTGGTCGTGCGAGTTCTAATCAAAGAAATGCCGCAATAAGATTTATGCATAGAATGAATTTGGACGAAGAAAAATTAGATAATATGCAAAATGAAAATGATGAAGAAATAAACAAACTTCTTGATGAAACTCATAATGAAAATATAAATTTAAAACAATTTTATAAAATACTATATGAATATAAGAATGGGAAAAAGTGTTATTTAAATAATTTAAGTGATGTGGCAGATTATGTTGGATGCAAAGAAGAATATTTAATTTTAAACCATCAATTATCAAAACAGCTTCATGCATCAGGAATACATGAAGTTTATTGTATTGTTGATAATAAAGTGGAGTTTAATGATAGAGGAAATTTGAATTTTCCAAAAGAGGCAGCACTACTTTTTTTGACAGAAGGATTAAATGAGGTATTAGAGTGTTGCAATACAAAAACGATTTATAAAAAAAGATTAAAAAAGATGATTGATGAGTATTTTAGTAATAAAAAGGATATATTAAATAGTATCTAGTGAAAAATTTATATCTAATCATTTTCATTTGTTATAATAAAAATGATTATACGAGTTTTTTTGGAGGATTTTTTTGTTTCACGTGAAACTTATTCCACACAAAAACAGGTCAACCTTACAGTTGACCTGTTTTTTACTAAGTATTGCCAATCCTACTTATTATCTTTGTTCAAAGCGATGTTCTTAAGTGCTTCAAAAGCATCGATATCGATTTCTTCAGTAGTATTGTTGTTGAAAGTAACTTGGTATGAAATGATGTTACCTTCTGATTCGCGGGGATGGATTGAGTTCACGTTGTTCACGTTAATCAAACGACCGTCGCCAGTTTCAACTAATCCAGAAAAGTTCATGTTTTTCACCTCCTCACTAGTATTATTACATATGACGCGCCAAAAGATAACTAATAACACGCTCAAATTGCCGTTAAATTGGGAATTTATTGCCTTTTGTTAATTTCATGATTTACATTAAAAAGACTTAATAAATTAAGCAAGCGTTTTTATTGCAACCGTTTTCATATGGGAGTATATTAGGGTCAACAAAAGAATTAAGTACTTTTGGGAGGAAGAAATTATGACAGATGTAAAGAAAATTCCTGCAGCAGTAGCAATGCTTAAAGTTATTGAATCATATGGCGTTAAGGATGTTTATGGATACCCTGGTGGTTCCATTAACTCAACGCTTGCTGCGCTCGATCAAGAAAAAGATAACATTAATTACGTACAAATTCGACACGAACAGGTTGGGGCATTAACGGCCGCTGCTCACGCTAAACTCACTGGTAAAATCGGGGTGGCCTTTGGGTCCGCTGGTCCTGGTGCGGTTAACTTACTAAACGGTTTGTATGACGCCAAAGAAGACCACGCTCCAGTCCTTGCCATCGTTGGCCAAGTTGGTCATGACAACATGAACTACAATTACTTCCAAGAATTTCCAGAGACCCCAATGTTCTCTGATGTTTCGGTTTATGACCGTATCGTAATGACTCCTGAAAGTTTGCCACACGTTGTTGACCGTGCGATTCACGAAGCATACGCAAAGAAGGGTGTTGCCGTAGTTGTTATTCCCAATGACTTTGGCTTTGACGAAATCCCAGATGTTCCGTACAGTTCTGCATCAAAGACTTACGACAAGCCAGCTCCAGAACCAGTTGCAACCGATGACGAAGTAAGTCAAGCCCTTAAGATGATTAAGAACGCTAAACGTCCAGTGCTTCACGTTGGTCGTGGAATCAAGGGAAATGGCGACAAGTTAATCGAACTTTCAAAGAAACTCCAGATTCCAGTGATTATGGACGGATTAGCTTTAGGCTACGTTGACGCTAACTACGAAGCTAACCTAGGAACCGCCAACCGTGCCGCATCAAAGGCCGCTGACGAAATCTTGAGTACCGCTGACCTAGTTATCGCCATTGGTGGTGACTTCCCATTCGCTAAATCAGTTTATGCAAGTCACAAATTCGCTTACATCCAAGTTGATGACTCTCAAATCCAACTTGGTCGTCACCACGAAGTTGACCTCCCAATTTGGTCTGACGCTGGTTCATTTGTTGACAAGGCATTGGCTCAAAGTGAAAAAGTTGCTCCAAGTCCATTCTACAAGGCCGCCGTTGCTGACCAAGCTAACTGGATGGAGTACATTCACAAGATGTTAAACATTGGTAGTGACGAAACCGATGAGAGTAATGGTAGCTTCATGGAAGAATTCAAGGACTTTGGTAAACACTTGAAGGACACCATGACTAACGCTAACTCAACCATGCCAGTTGCCCCAATCTACAAACAAATTAATCGAGTAGCCGACAAAGATGCCGTCTTCTCAATCGACGTTGGTGACAACATCATCAACAGTTTCAGATATTTGGACATTCAACCAACTAACAAGTGGGTCATTTCCGCATTGTTTGCAACGATGGGTTCCGGACTTCCTGGTGCCATTGCTGCTAAGAAAGCTTACCCAGATCGTCAAGTCTTTAACATTGCCGGTGACGGTGCCCTTTCAATGGTTATCCAAGACTTAGTAACTTTGACGAAGTATCAACTTCCAGTTATTAACGTGGTTACTTCAAACGAAGACTTAGGCTTCATCGAAGGTGAACAAGAAGACTTACCAATGCAATTCTTCGGCCTTCAACTTCAAGGTCAAAGCTTTGAATTGATCGCTAAGGGAATGGGAATTGACGCTACGACTGTTCACAACGTTTCTGAACTTCCAGCTGCTTTTGACAAAGCCGTTAAGGTTACCAAAGCTGGTCACCCATTCTTGATTGACGCAAAGATTAACCAAGACCGTGGACTTCCAGTTGAAGATTTGATCGTTAAGATTGAAAATGGTCAAATCGTTGAAACCATCAGTCCAAACTACAAGAAGGACAAGAATGACAACAAGACTTACACATTACCAGAATTCTTCGCAGAATACGGTGGCGAAGGCTTGTTACCACTTAAAGACTTCTTCGACAAATACGATGTTCAACTTTAATAAGTATGAAAAAGAGCTCTCAATGAGAGCTCTTTTTTGTGGGCAAATAGAGGATGTAAATACTTGAGCAAATTCCTCAGCTCACGGCGATTTAATGGTATGATGAAAGTAATCACAAGAGGATATCGGAGATGAAATATAATGAGTTTTAAAGGATTTGTTAATTGGTTTTTAGTTGTTTTTTGGATCGTGACTTTCGTGGTGTTAGCCATGGGTTTCAGTATGGTCTCAATGTATATGATGGTGATCGGAATGCTGATTCACAGTTTAAATTGTGTCCTGGGAGATAAAATTTAAAGGAGGAATTAGATGTTTAAACCAATTTTATTGATTATCGCAGTGATTGCCTTAATCATTGCCTGTTATTTGTATTGGACGAATCGCGGTCGAGCTGACGATAAAAGTTATATCAAGAGCTGGACGTACTGCTTCTTTGTTGTATGTATGCTGGTTGCTGTTGTAACTTTTGCTGTCGCCACCAGAAACATTTTGTCGGTTGCTGGTTTCGTGATTGCCTTTGTCCTGTTTGTTTACTACTTGGTTCGTTACTTTATGGCTGCTTTAGGTAAGGGATACAGCTGGGATCAGACCGTTTTTCTGAAATACTTTAGAAAAGCTGTGTACGCGCTGCTTGCAACCCTAATCTTCTTCATTGCGTTCTACTGTTCATCAAACAACCAGTTGGATATGTTGCATCATCGAGAAATCACTTCACATCTCCAGATGAAGCATAAGAAGACGCATAGAGAAAAGATGAGAATGGAGAAAAAGGATAAGAAAGCGGAAATGAAATAGTTGTTGAGGAGTCTGAAGTGCTATATAAAAGTTAGACACTTTATATAAATTTATACAATTTCAAGGATTCATATCGGTATTTAATTGATGTGAGTCTTTTTATTATCCGAAATTCGTTTCAAACATTATCGGTTTAAGAAATGGGAATAACTTTTAATGAGAGAATTATCGTGAAAATTTTTATGTTACGTACTTTGTTGGTAGTGGTGACACTTAATCCATCTACTATAGTCATAAGTGTGATAATGAAAGTCTTGATCATAATGAATTAAAGGACGAACCCACCTCGAAAATTGATTACTAAGGTTATGTAACATAACATAAACTAATTCATAGTTAAGCGTTTGACTGATTGACGTAGCTAAAACTTCATCAATGGATTGTTGTAACGCCTCATTAGAATCCAATAATTCACTTGAGTAATATCAATATGAAGTACGACAGGACACTACATTATCAATGATGATTAGATCTATATTATTAATGGTAGTTTAAAAATTTCTAATTATAGAGGAGATGTTACTCTTGTTAATAATTTCAATATCGATATAGTAGTTTACATTAAAAATACCGCGCTTTTTTTATCAAGAATATGCTTAATAAAATTTGTGATGGTTATTGACTTATTTAAGTTAATTTACATTCTACTAAAATTTAATAATTAGATATTTATAAAATATCATAATATTAATATAAGGAGATCAGTAATGTTGAATAATATGTCTAGTGAGATAAAAAAGACTTTGGATGGACTTAACTCAACAATATCAAATGTTTTTTTGTTGATTGTTTTATTAGTTACTTTTGGCTTTAATGGTTTTATTACAATATCTAAAAAAATAAATCCATTTTTCCAAATTAAAATAAGTATTTTAAAATTTATGAATTCGAATAATTTAATTATTAATACTACATTACTTTTAGTGACAGTAATAATTTTAATATTTTACTTAGTAATCGGAATTTCATTTTTTATTAATGTTCATAGAGCTAAAAATGGATATAAGGGAACATTAGATCAAAAACCAGACAATAAATGTATAGAACAATTAAGTGCAGAACAATATCTAAAATACTTATATAATTTTAGTAAATTAATATTTTCATTATTAATCATAGGATTAATAATTATTATTGGAACAAGGATTAGTTTAATTTATATTGTAAGTTATTTTAAGTGGGATCTTATTTGTTTTCTTATACTTTTTTTACTTTCAATATACTTTGCTGGGATAAATATAAAAAACTTTTTCTGGAGAAATATAACATATAAAAAAATGAGTGATATGACTTCCTTAAGTTGGACAAAAAATTCAATTTAAGGATTCACATCAAAAGGCACTCTTTTTAGTTTTACTTTTTATTCTATATGGTATAATCATCACTATAAAAAATTTCATTTTTACGTATGAAGAGAGATGATACTACATGAAAGTGGTTAATTGTAATAATTTCAAAGTGAACTTTGAAACATACATGGATCAGGTTATGAAGGATTATGAAGAAGTTACCATTCATTGTGAGAATGGTGATTCGGCGGTGCTTGTTTCAAAAAAGAAATATGATAACATGATCGAGAATCTGTTTGTCTTAGGAAATGGTGAGAATTTGAAGTTCTTGGAACATTCGAAGAAGCAATTGAAAAATGGAAAAACGAATTATTTGAAATAATAGTTAATTTAACATAATTATGCTGTATAATAACAAATGAAGATTATGCAATCTACTCATCGATTTAATAGGGTGGTGGGACTGAGTTTATCAGCTAAAAGTTGATGAACTCTTTTTTAATTGTTATACCGTATAATTGAATTACTGTTTAATTAAGTTATAATATACTTATAACAAGTAATACATGGTCACCTATTTTCGGTAGAATTGATGATCGAGAGCTTATCGGTTTGTCGCTGATGAGCTCTTTTTTATTATTGTGTCTGTTTAAACGGTCAAATAACATATCTATTAATCGAATGATTAAATTAAGTTATAATAATAGATGTAAATAGTTCATGGGATCATCGATTTTTAGTAGGATTGATGGTCAAGAGTTTGTCAGTTTATCGCTGATGAACTCTTTTTTTTATCCATCAATTAATTCACATAAAAAGGCTGAAACCTAAATTGGTTCCAGCCTTTTTGGTACTATAGGTCTCGCTAATGTGGAGACATTGACAAGATGGTGCCATTCCCACTAACGCAGGGAGCCTCGTTACTTCTATGATACCATTTCAATTTAATTAAATAAATGCCGTAATGGCGGAAGCAAAGACAATGAGAACTAATCCGAGGTAGGTCAGAGTCATTTCCTTTGGCGTCTTCTTCTGGTGCAGGAAGTAAATCCCGGTCAGAGTGGAAACCAAGACGGCTAGTTGACCCAGAACGTTGGCGGTTGCCAGACCGTTCATGTCAGGTTGAGCTGAGATTAAGTACATTAACATACCAAAGCCTTGCGATAATCCAGCAAGAATGTTTTTGTATGAAACGGATTGAATGAAGACATTTTCGTCTTTTAGGTTCCATAAATCGTAAATCACGGCACATAGTACCATTCCGATGGCTTGGGGAAGAAACGCGTGGTTTCCGTCCATGGCTTGCATGTTTGGCAATAAAGCCTTCATTGATGGCATGATGACCACCTGTGGAGCGGCTGAGTAAACTAAGTATCCCAGGGCACCAATCAGTTGAAAGATCGTAGCCTTCTTTAAAGCACCCTTATTGGTGGATTCTGGGTTTTGGACCCAAGCGGTGAGAGTCGCACCAAGGATTACGATAACTAGGGCAGTAAATCCTAAGACTTTTCCGATAATGCCAGTCCAGTCGCCTAGAACAAAGACTCCCCAAAGTGACGTCAGAATCAGCTGAAAGGCCGTGGTAATCGGCATTACTCGTGATGATCCAACTAATTTAAAACCCTTGAACTGCATGATCTGACCAAAGCCCCAGCCAAGTCCAGAAATAATTCCAAAAGTGGTACTGATCCAGCCGGGAAGGGCTAATCCTTCAATGAAAAACAGAACGACCGCAAAGACTAAGGTTCCAAGGGTGGCACCTAAGATTTGGTTGGCGGGTTTTCCACCAACCTTCGAAGCAATCGTGGGGAAAAGTCCCCAACCGACCATTGGTCCTAAACCAATTAATATCGCTAGCCAATTCATAATAATAACCTCCTAAAGTGTGTGAATGAATTTTTGAAACGCTGCGGTCCCCTGGTCATCAAGCTTGAAGACCCCGGCGTTTTCCAAGACGTGCATAAAGGTAATCCCGACTTCTTTGTCAATCACGTCCTGGACGTTGTCGGGATTGAGTTGGTAACTTTGTTTGATCTGGTTGGCCCAGGCAACGTGATAATCCGCGATGTCGTTAGGCTGACCAAGTAGATACTTCTTGACCTCGGCCAGTTCGGATTTCAGACGAGCGGGCAAGATGGCACGTCCCATCACCTCAATCAGGCCAATGTTTTCCTTTTTGATGTGTTGGTATTCGGCGTGGGGATGAAAAATGCCATCGGGATACTTCTTGGACGTCTGGTTATCACGCAGAACCACGTAAACCTCAAACTGCCCCTGTTCGTTCATGCAGACAATCGGAGTGACCGTGTGATGCGGTGTACCGTTTGTTTCGGCACGCACGTCGACGGACGGATCCGAATACTTGCGCCATTCATTTAAGATGTGGGTCGCAAAATCAATCAGTTCCTGTTTATCGGTCCCGGTCAGCCGAATCGTCGACATCGGCCAGTTTAAGACCTCGGCCTTAACGTCTGGATACTGGTCCAGATCAAAGGTGAACCGGGTCTGTGCTTTCATCATTGGAAAGGTGTGATAGCCGCCCTGGTAGTGTTCGTGACTCAGAATTGAACCTCCCACGATTGGTAAGTCCGCATTACTCCCCATAAAGTACGCAGGGAACATCGAAACAATTTCAGTTAGATTGAAAAACGTCTGTGCACTAATTTTCATCGGCTCGTGAACATCATCCAAAAAGATGCAGTGCTGATCAAAGTAGGAGTACGGTGAATACTGAAAGCCCCACGGTTTCCCGCCGACTAAAACATCAATGATGCGGTGATTAACCCGCACCGGAATTTGCGAATTACCATAGTAACCCTCGGTTTGAGCGCACAGGTTACACTCTGGATAACCAAAGTGGGTGTTTTGACCGGCCTTGGCAATGTCTTTGGGGTCCTTCTCCGGTTTCGACAGGTTAATCGTGATTTCCAGATCCCCAAACTTAGTGTCAATGTCCCAGAGCAGGTTCTTCTTGATACGAGCGGTTTTAATGTAGTTATTTTGTTGACTTAAATTGTAAAAATAGTTTGTGGCCCGGTTGGGAGCTTGCTGATACAGGTTCCAGAACTTGTCGTTGACGACGCTTGGAAGCGGGGTGTAGAGATTAGTCAGTTCCGCCTCTAACAGTTCACGGCTTTTGAGGGTATCGTCAATTTGACCGTTCTTAACGGCCACGTCAATTAGCTGGTCGACCGTTGCCAATAATTGGTCAGATAAGTTCGGATTGGACATGTTCTTTTCACCAACCAGATGGTAAAGATAATTTATGAGATATGTGCGGTCCGTTGGTCGGTATGTTTGTCCGGTATCAATGACCTGACCTGCGTAGTGTTCAACTAGATTTTCCATGTTGTTCACCTCACCTAAATCTGGATTTCTTTCGGGCCATCCGAGATGTTGGCGATGTAGAAGTCAGCGTCGTAGCCGAAGCGGTAGTTGTAGGTGTCACCAACGTTCTTGGTGAAGCTTGCGACTTGGTCGGATGGAACAATCGCAATCGCACAACCACCGAAGCCAGCACCGATCATTCGTGATCCAACGGCACCGTTCTTCCAAGCTTCGTGAACTAGCGTATCCAAGTTCGGACCAGTGACTTCGTAGTCGTATTCTAGTGAAATGTGAGAAGCGTTCACTAGTCGACCAAATTCAGCAATAGCGTTGTTACGTAAAGCCTTCACGGCTCTCAAGGTTCGTTGATTTTCAGAAACGGCATGACGGGCTCGTTTCAACAACGTTGCGTCATTAATGGTGTAGGTGTACTCGTCGAATTCATCATTTGACATGGCACCAAACGAGGAGAAGTCGGCCACCTTGTTGACGAGTTTTAAGGCGTCCTCACACTGTTGGCGGCGCTCGTTGTACTTGGAATCTTTAAGACCCCGTTTCTTGTTGGTGTTCATAATGACGATTTTGTCGTTTCCGAGTTTGATCGGGACGAACTCGCTTTTCATCGTGTTGGTGTCGAGCAGAATGGCCGTGTCTTTTTTGCCCATCTCAACGGCGTACTGGTCCATGATGCCGGAATTCACTCCGATATCGGTGTTTTCCACGTGTTGTCCGAGTTTGGCTAATTCTGGTCCCGAGAAGACGTCGTTAAACTGGTCGTTTAAAATCTTCCCAAACAACATCTCAATGGAAGCAGATGATGATAGTCCTGACTCATCCGGTAAAGTGCCGTAAATTAGAATGTTGAAACCATGATCCAGCTTGTGACCTTTGTCGGCAAAGGCCTTAAACATGCCCTTGGGATAGTTAATCCAGCCATCATCGTGGTTAATTGTTAGGTCGTCGATTTGAAAAGAGTTGACGCCCGTATCGGGAAAGTTTTCCGAATAGATGTTGACTTGTTTGTCGTTACTCGGAGTCACCACGGCGTACGTTCCGAGGCTAATGGCACAAGGGAAGACGTGACCGCCGTTGTAATCGGTGTGTTCACCGATCAGGTTGATTCGGCCGGGCGCAAAGTACGCCTTGGTCGGTTCCTGTGAATACAAGTCTTGAAATTTATCCTTTAAATTACTAATAATTTTGTTAGTTGAAGTTACTTTCTCGGTCATTTAAAACATCTCCTTAGAAATCATTTCATTTGTAGTGATTTCTATTTTGAGAGTAAGCGTTTTCATATGGTAAGTCAAGATTTTTTATCTTATAAAATAAATTGTGTGAATGGCCCAAATCGTTAATTTGTTGCGTATGTAAGCGCTTTACATAGTCAAACAATTCGTTATACTGAAATTGTGATCACATTAAATTTGTTAAAAAGCAACAATTTAAGCAATAGGAGGATGGTTATGGATAAATCAAAATCAAAACCTAAGAAGGACACCCTTCCGCGGTTAAGTTTGTATACAATTTTTGCGATGACGTTTGGCTTCTTTGGAGTCAGTATGGCATTTTCGCTTCAAAGTTCACAGATGGGACGGATCTTTCAGACCATTGGTGCCGATCCAACTAAATTAGGATTCTTTTTCCTATTACCACCGTTGGCTGGAATGATTGTACAGCCCTTAATTGGGAAATATTCAGATGTCACTTGGAATCGGTTTGGTAGAAGAATGCCATACTTGCTAGTGGGAGTTCCAATCGCTGCCATCGTGTTGGTATTATTGCCAAACGCTGGATCCTTTGGATTTGGTTACGGATCGTTTGCCGCTTTACTTTTTGGTGCTATCACAATTGCTGTGATGGATGTTTCGTCAAATGCATGTATGCAACCTTCCAAGATGATTGTTGGTGACATGGTAAATGAAGATCAAAAGGATTTGACCTGGTCATGGCAGCAGTCCTATGCCAATCTAGGTGGAGTATTTGCGACGTTATTGCCATTTATTTTAACGGCAATTGGAATTTCTAACGTTGCCCCAAAAGGTGTGGTTCCGTTATCGGTTAAGATGTCTTTTTACATCGCTGCTGCAGTTCTTTTAATCATGTCATTGTATACGGTATTATCGGTTCACGAATACAGTCCAACGGTCTACGCTAAATACCATGGGATTGACGTTAACAGTCAAAAAACTAAGAGTAGTTTAATTAAATTGTTAAGAACTGCTCCTCGCCCGTTTTGGGAAGTTTCGTTCGTCCAATTCTTTAGTTGGTTTGCTTTTCAATACTTATGGACCTATGGAACTGGTTCAATTGCTAAGACTATTTGGCACGTTACTGATCCAACTTCTGCTGCATACCAAGCAGCCGGGAACTGGTTTGGAATTTTGTCAGGAATTGAGGGACTGGCTGCTGCTATCTTTGGTTTCTTGGTTCTATCACGAACTAAACCAAATTCACGTAAAATGTGGTATCGAATTGGATTGTTTGCCGGTGGGGTTGGATTTGTTTGGTTGTCATTTATTCATTCCCAAGCTCTTTCAGTGGTAGCCTTTGTTTTAATCGGAATTTCCTTTTTGGCAATGCAATCTGAGTCTTTGTCAATCGTTACTGGGGCTTTAAACGGTGAGGACGAAGGTGCTTACTTAGGACTCTTTAATATTAGTATCTGTATGCCACAGATCATCGCATCGTTGGCCAGTTTTGTGATTTTACCATTAATTGGTAAATCAATGCCGGGGATGATTTTGGTAGCTGGAATTATGATGCTGATTGGAGTATTAGCCGTTAGTGCTATTCACGTGAAACCAATTGTAACTTCAAAATAAGATTTAATTTAGGAGTTTGTTATGAAAAACTATCAATGGTGGAAAATGCAAAAGAAATCCGTCAGAATTATAATGATATCGAAAGTGAGTTGCGCACTTATGAAACAAGAATTTATTTAAGTAAATAAAAATGGGCTCATCAAACCATACCTTGATGAGCCTATTCTTGGTGAAAATTGATTTGAGAGGTGGAAATGATGAAAGACAAACAATGGTGGAAAAATGCAGTGGTATATCAGGTCTATCCACAGAGTTTTCAAGACAGTAATGGTGATGGAGTCGGTGATTTAAATGGTATTAGAGAACGGCTACCGTACATTAAAAAATTAGGTGCCAACGTCATTTGGCTTAATCCGATTTATGAATCACCAGAAGAAGACAATGGGTACGACATCTCAGATTATCGCCAAATTAACCCGAAATACGGCGACATGAATTCGTTTCAGCAGTTATTAGACCGGGCTCATGAACTGAGCATTAAAATTGTGATGGACTTAGTTGTTAATCACACATCCGATCAGCATAAATGGTTTAAGGAAAGTCGGAAATCAAAAGACAATCCGTACCGTGATTACTACTACTGGCGTGATCCAGTTGACGGTCACGCCCCAAATGACTGGGGTTCCTTTTTCAACGGTTCAACGTGGAAATATGATGAACAAACGGGTCAGTACTACCTCCATCTCTTTGCGGACGGTCAACCCGATTTGAACTGGGAGAACCCCAAAGTTAGAGAAGAAGTTAAAAGTCTGATGAAGTTTTGGTTGGATAAGGGGGTTGATGGTTTTCGAATGGACGCCATTAACCTAATTTCAAAGCCAAAAGGATTGCCAAACATGCCGAAAGCTGCCAATGCTAAATATTCGGCACCGGGTGCTGGGGTGTTGAATGGACCACGCTTAAGCGAATTCCTACGAGAGTTGAATACCGACGTCTTGTCTAAGTATGACATCATGACAGTTGGAGAAATGTCAGGGACTAACCCAGAACAAGCCATTGAATACACTGGCTTTAACGCGCACGAGTTGAACATGGTTTTCCAATTTCAGCACGTTGAATTGTCGCCCAACCCAGATCCAAGACTTGGAAAGTGGAACGACCAGCCAATTAAGTTAACCGAATTAAAACAAGTCTTTAATAACTGGCAAACGAAGCTAAATGGTAAGGGTTGGAATTCACTTTACTGGAGTAATCATGACCAACCACGTGCAGTGAGTCGGTTTGCGACTGATGATTCTAAGTATCGTGTATTGGCTGCAAAAATGTTAGGAACGACTTTGCATATGATGCAAGGAACTCCGTACATCTTTGAGGGTGAAGAGCTAGGGATGACGAACGCTCATAAAGAGGATTTGAGTCAGTACGAGGACATCGAAACAATTAATGCCTATGACCAATTTGTCAAAAAAGAGAAGATTGTTTCTCCAACTAAAATGATGAGTTATCTGGCTCATATGTCGCGGGATAATGCGAGAACGCCAATGCAGTGGGATAATTCTAAGAACGCTGGCTTTACTACTGGAACACCTTGGTTTGCGGTGAACAAAAATTATAAAGAAATTAATGCTAAAGATGAGGTTGATGATCCAAATTCGGTCTTTGCCTATTATCAGAAGTTAATTGAACTACGAAAGACTAATCCGATTATCATTGAAGGTGATTTTGAACTCTTAGACCCAGACGATGAGGAAGTCTTTGCCTACAAGCGTCATTATCAAGGTGAAACTTTATTGGTTATCAGTAATTTCACTGACCATGAGGTAGAACGTGATTATGACGTGCCTGATGGTGCGGAAGAATTGATTGGAAATTACGCTGATGATGTTAGTAAGAAGTTGAGGGCGTATGAGAGTAAAGTGTATAGAATGAAATAAAAGAAAAACATAGATTTTTTAAATCTTAATAATTGATTATTTTGGAGATTAATATGAAAGATATTAATAGTTTAATGAATATAGTTATTGGGGTAGTCAATGTTTTTGTTCCTGTACTAGTATTGTTATTTGGAAGCGGTTTATTACGACATTTTAAGCAAAACCGAGATTCAATGAAATTTGAAACTTCGATTTTTAAGCCCAAAGGATATTCAAATAAAATCACTTTTTATACTGAGAAGTCCAGAAAATCTACTAGGATAAAAATTACAATCATGGTAATTATTCTATTTATTGGGACTCTTCCACTCGCATTTTGTATGAATAGCATTAAAAATTTATCTACTTTTATTGACGCCGTAGAATTATTATTTAGTGAAATATTTTTATTTTGGAGCATAATGCATTTACAAAATAAAGTATTTCCAACATATAGATTTCCAGTTATTAAGAATGAAAGTCGGATAAAAAAATTAAATGAAAATGAAGAAATATATTTAGTAGGAATATTATCAGATGACAAATATTTAGGACAAACGTATCTTGATTTAATAAAAAACAAAGATCAATATTTTGAAATTAATAAGAGTTCAGTATTAGAATTTAAAATTAAAGAAATCACTCAATTAGATTTTTCAAAAGAAATGTTAACTGAGTGGATAGACGACTTTTTTAATAAGTTTAATTTTAAATATGTTGATTTACAAATTAAAGTTTGGAAGGAAAAAAGTAATAATAAAAATAACAACTATGCAACTATACAGTTATTTATTGATCGTAAAAAAATGAACAAGAAGTTTTTGATGTTATTTTATGCGTGATTAGAGCCATAAAATCGTTTGATTATCCTTTTTTTCCAAAATATATTTTATGTATAATATTGTATTGGATAATAATTACAAAAATGTTGTTAGTTTTTACATGAATGAAAATGAATTGACAAATTTTAGTTTTAAAGATCATCTTAATAAAGATAAATTGGATAATTCATTTTCTGATTTTTATATAGATCTTGATTAGTCATTAAAATAATTATAATAAAGCTTTATTTATAATGCTTTAATTTCTTTGTTGATAGAAATTTGATATTGTTCACTAGCATAGATTATTGACTTAACCGTAAAATAATATATTCCTTGAAGTTAGTATCAAGCTCTTGGATGCAATAATCCTTAAGTTTATTTCAATTATGATAAACTAAAAGACACGAAAAAGTTGATTAGAGATTACACTGATGATGTTGGTAATGAAATGAGAACGTACGGTAGTGAAGTATATAGGCTAAAAAGATAGTTATTTATATTAATAAAGTCCATTCTTAATTTTTAAGAATGGACTTTATTTTTTGTTAATCTGTTAACTAATTAATGTTAGAATTAATTGATTTATATACGTAAAATATTAAAAAAATTTCTAATAAATTAAAATTAATCTATAAAAGCAAGGAAGTGTTCATATCACAGAGCATCCACTAATAGAAAATGTTTTGTATAATGAGTCTGGATTAGATAAACTAGCTAAACGATATAAAAAGCTTAATCGCAAGTTAATATTAGATTATCCAACTGTATATATCTTGAAAGATAGTGATTTTAGTTTTGATTCTCCTAAATTTAAAGTGTATGTTGGAGAAACAAATGATATTAAGAGACGTACTAAAGAACACCTAAATGAGGATAGGAATGATTTTAAAGAATTAACAAATTCCAAAACATCAGAAATGTTTGTAATTGGTCATAAGCATTTTAATAAATCGTTGACTATGGATATTGAAAATCAAATGATGCTTTATTTAACTGGCTCTTCTGCTGTTTCTACTATTAATAATCGTAGAGAAAATCCTCAGAGTAAATATTTTACTTCTGATGAAATGCCAAAGATTTTTGATGAAATTTGGAGTGAATTAAGAAGTAAGGATTCATACTTATTTCCAACAAAAGATGAAATTGAAAAGACAGCTATTTTTAAATCATCTCCATTTCATAAATTGAATGATGAACAAAACGAATGTAAAGATTTAATTATGGATAAAATTAAGGACAATCTTATTAATCCAACATCTGAGCACAAATTAATTCTTGTTGATGGAGATCCAGGTGCTGGGAAGACAGTTCTATTAAGTACTATTTTTTATTTAGTAAGTCAGTTGGATGAACGATTTTATAATCATGAAACTAATGGTATAAGCGAAGTTATGCTTGTTAATAATCCTCAACAACTTAAAGTTTATGAAGCAATTTCACATAAATTAATGATGGATAAAGAAGGAAGGGTTAAGGTTCTAAATCCATCTTCTTATATTAGAAAAACTACTTCTGATGAAGAAGTTGATGTATCATTAGTGGATGAAGGTCATTTGCTTTGGACTCAAGGAACTCAGGGATACAGTGGAAGTAATCAGTTAAAAGATATCATGAAGCGTTCAAAAGTAACTGTCTTAGTTTTTGATAAAGACCAAATGATTAGAAGGCAAAGCTATGTTAATTCTAATCAAATAGATTCGATGATAGAGAGTGCAAAGAAGGACAAAAATTATATCCATCTTTCTAAACAAATGAGGATGAAAGCTAGTCCTAAAACTTTATCTTGGATCAATGATCTTATTTATAAACAAAAAGTTAATAAGGTTCCTAAAGATTCAAATTATGATCTTAAGATATTTGATGATCCTGATAAAATGTATAAAGAAATTGTTGATAAAAATAAACATAAAAACAATGGTTTATCGAGAATGGTAGCTACTTTTGATTGGAGATTTGTACAGGGAAAATCGCCAGTTGATTCTGATTATTGGAGAGTTCATTTTCCATATAACGGTGGTAATTTTTCGATGCCGTGGAATCTTCAACTTACTACTAAACAAAAGAAGTCAAATAAAATAAAAAATAAAGAAGAGAAACAAAAACCTTGGTTTGAAATTCCTGAAAGTATGTATGAAGTTGGATCTACTTTTACTATTCAGGGATTTGATCTAAATTACGTTGGCGTTATTATTGGTCCATCTGTAAAATACAGAAATGGTAAAGTGATTTTTGATCCTAAGGAAAGTAAAGATAGAAATGCAGTTCAACAGAGAACAGATATATTCGCAGATGGTCATTCTGAAAAGATAGATATTTCAGAAGAAATGTTAAAAAATGCATTAAACATTTTGATGACTAGAGGGGTTCATGGGCTATATATTTATGCTGTAGATGATAATTTACGTGAAGCACTTCTAAAAAACGATGTTGACAGAAAATGATTCCATAAATTTAAAACATCTCACAATTGTTAGACATTAAAATCTAATAATTATGAGATGCTTTTTTATGGTTAAAACTAAATTTAAGGAGGGTTCTAATCACTGTGATGTGATTTTTTTGGAGGATTCTAAAAGTATGTGTCGTTAACATTATTATAGTTTGTGATTTTACCTGGCACTTCCACACGCAGTACGCTATGTTTAAACTATAATGATTATTCATTAACATTACTTTAATCAGGAGGGGTCCATGAAAAAGAAAAGGTATTTCATCATTACTGGAGCATTAGTACTGTTAGTGGTTGTCTTAGCTGGTGCGAGTTTTGTTGCTTTGCATCATCCTCACAAGAAGCAGACTAGCAAAGGAATGAGCATGGCCAGTTTTCCAGCGAAGTTCCGCGGAACCTGGTACTCGTATTCAACTAAAACTAATCAATACAGCATTATTCGCAACACGAAAAAGACGAGTTCAGCGACTATTTATGGAGTCAACTCCAAACCTGATACATATCGTGTCACGATCCATCAAACCAAGTATAAGCCCCATTTTAAGGAAATTGGCAATCGCACTAAACTAAGTAACAGTTACATCAAAAAGACCGAAAATTGGTCGTTATTACGCAACATGAGTTACATTCCCTGGCAGTCAGGTCCAAAGGGAAGAGCGGCCACCGTTAATCTGTACGGTTGGACGCAATCAACTGGTGATGGGATTTACCTTCAGGAACGGCGGCAAAAAGTCGACGATTACCACGTTGACATGCTGACGTACGTGAACAACGGGGTGAACCCAATCGTTAACATGAACGAGGGTGGTCATTTCTATCGCAATAAGCAACTAGCACAGAAGTTAGCTGGTCGCAAGTATCATTGTGAGTTTCGATACGTTAAAGACTACTAAATTATTTCAATAGATTACTTAAGTCTTCCCATCCGCATCCACCTGAAGTCGGACCGTGATGGTTAGAATTTCCACTATCTTGACAGCCAAACAAGTTATTTACCAGTCTGGATATTTTTTCCTCCAGACTTCTGATTTTGTATGAATACTCCTCCTGTTTCTTGATAAAAGGAAAAGAGCCGTCCAGATAGATCGGAGTGACGATGTCGTTGAAGTACAGTTCCAGGCGGTCGTCGCCCTTGCGAATCACATGATTAAGGTTGTGATAGGCGATCCACGACGTGTTGCGCTTGCAGTGGTCAATGGACTTTAAGCGCAGGAGTTGGACGTCATTTCGGACGTACGGGATATTCTTGTTAATCTGACAGTGACTCGCCAGCGTTTTGATTTTCGCAAGGGACAGGTGGTTCTTTTGCCACAACTCCTTCATTAAGACGTTAGTGGTTTGCTTCACCAGGGTAAAACCTGAGACACGGTCGACGACGAGAGAATCAAATTGGTTGTGAGCGTCCTTTAAATTGATGAGCAACAGAACCGAGTCCCAGTTAATGGAGTAGGTGGTCAGTTTCCGGTTCACCTGTGACGGTAAAATCGAGTTGATGTCGACCGCAAATTCGTTGCGCATCTTTCGCTTAAGTGGTTCAGATAGATTCAGTGGTAATTCATTTAGTTCCATAATATTTCTCCTTTTTTGTTCATTCATTATTAGATACGGACTTTAAGGAGAAATTTTTCATGAATTTCGATTATTTAAAATAAAATCCTATTAGCACGATTAAAAAATAAACCCTAGTGATCATCACTAGGGTTTATTAGTATTTCAATGTGTGAAAGATTATTTGAGGTATTTACGGCGCTTGTCAGCAAATCCAAAGATGCCCATCAGAGCGGTGAGAAGTCCAACGATTGACAACCAACTGGTACTTGATTGTCCGGTTTGTGGAAGGGTCACGTTTGAATTTTCCTGCTTCTTACTCGTCAACTTATCAATCTTGACAGATTGACGATAGACAAGCGGTAAGGTGGTTAAACGAGAACCAGCTTGATTACTGATGCGGTACTTAACTTCGGTTAACGGGGTTACGCCAGACGCATTGGTGTGGACGCTTTCAGGACGAACCGTTTCCGTGTGGTTGATGTAAGCTGCCCGTGGTTTCGTGGTCTGTTGCGCGTAGTCAATGGCGTGGTTGATGATTTGAGCGTGCGCCTTTTTGGTCGTGTTTTGACCACTAGTTTGGTTAGCAGCCTGCTCGTCATGAGCCAGTGCGACTTGGTCTTTTGCTAAATCACTCTTTGCCTTGTCCAAAGCGGCTTGGTCGGCGGCCTCTTGTTTTTCAAGGTCGGCCAACTTCGCCTTATCGTTGGCTAGTTTGGCCTTGGCGTTCGCTAAGTTATTGGCTTCATTTTGGTAATTAATCAGTTGTTTTTGTAAAGAAGCTAGCTTAGCTTGGTCATCTTGCAGTTGCTTTTCTGCTTGTTCAAGAGCCTTTTGTTTATTGATGAGGTCTTGGGTAGCCTTGTCTAAATTGCTTTGAGCCTGTTTGTTTGCGGCCGTTGCCTTTTGTAACTTGTTTTGATCGTTATTAAGTTGGTTGGTGTCGTTTGCGACCCGTTGTTTAGCCTGAGCCAACTTGTTCTGGAGGCCAGGAAGGGCAGCGTTGTTGTGGTCGATGGTCTGTTGCTTTTGAGCAATCTGCTTGTTTAAGTCGTTGATTTCGGCCTTGGCCTTGTGAATGTTGGCGGACCATTTATCTGGATCATACTGAGTAACTTGCTTTTCATCGTTACCTAATTGATTGGTCAGACGTCCCAATTTGTTTTGTAAGTTTTCTAGAATTTGTTGATTACGTTTTATTGCTCCTTTACAGTCCGAGATTAATTCGTCCGTGTCATCGATTTGGCGTTCCAGTGTTTCGGGGGTCACGATACCCGTATCATTTACACTAAACTTAGTCGGATCTTGAATTTGACTTGGGCTAATCAAAACCAAGTGAACTTGACCGTAGTTATCAACACCGATGCCAAGGTACTTGTCGTTATTGACGTTTCCGGTATGCGGGTCGAGACCTAAAAGACTCATCTCATGGGCATCCGATTCCTGACTGTCATTAAACAGCAAGTTCATAATTATACTGTAAAGTTTGGAGTAGATGGTATCCATGGTGGTGTAGTTGTCAAAGGTCATGTAACCAGGGGTAACGATTTCATAACCGTCCGCTCCGGGATAAGTTTTTAGGCCATACTTGGCTGCCAAGTTGTTGATGGCGTTGACGTCATAACCATTTTTGTTACTAATGTTCCAATCATCTTGGTTATAAGCGTTCATCAAGTTGTCAATAAAGTAGTCCATACTATAACCACCGATTTCAATGTCCGTGGTACCAAACTGTTTGTGGATTTGATTAATGAGCCATTGGACGTATTCTGCCATTTCGAGTTTTTGATTATTGGTGAATTGCGGGGTTTCCTGACCGTTACTGTTAGACTCGACCTGGACATAATCCTGCTTCGCAATGTCACTCGGTTGATAGTGGTTGGCAGCCATTGTCGCATTATCAAACTTGTTGAACCAGTCGGAGGCGTTTTCGTTTGGATGTTGTTGTTTCCACTGCTGAAAACCCTGTAAGGTCATGCCAGCGGGAATGTGAATGCTTTGCTCAAAGGCACTCTCGGACTGTTTCTCGTCGTTTAAGGTACTTTGCGCGTCACTAAGGGTCGAGTTCCACGAACTAATGTCGTCTTGCGCATTACTAATTGCTTGGTTCGTTTTGTTGACGGCATCTTGGTCGTGTTTAACGTTGTTTTCGGCCTCGTCATGCTTTTTCTTGGTGGCGGCTTGCCACTTGTCTAGGTTGTCAAGCGTGGTCTGGGTATCCGCTTTTTGTTGCTTAGCCTGATCTTGTTTTTGTTGGGCGTCCTTGGTGCTATGTTCGTTGTTGTCAACGGCACTTTGCGCCTGATTTTGTGCGTCAGTATCGTGGTTTAACTGGTTCTGGTCGTTGTTAACGTCATTTTGGGCTTGGTTTTGATCCTGCTGAGTATTATCAGCGTTCTTCTCATCTTTTTCCACGGTTGCCTGGGCGTCATTTTCGGCTTTTTGATCGTTATCAACTTGACTTTGGTCCTTTTTAATGTCGTTATCGGTCTGATTAATTTGGTCCTGAGTCTTTTTGATGTTTTCGGGAGTGGCATCGGCCGCTTCTTTTTGGGCCTGATCAACGGCAGCTTGGTCTTTATTCACCACCCCCTGTTGATTACTTATGGCTTGAGAGTCGGAGTCGACGTTCTTTTGGTCAGTGGTTACTGTCGTCTGGTCATGGTTGACTTGGTTTTGATCAGTTGAGACGGCATTAGACGTGCCATTTTGTTGTTGACTAGTGGGTTGCGTCTGGACGTTTGCACTAGCAGCATTGTTGAATACTCCCACTGCAAACACTCCCGACGCTACCAAAGCGCTTCTAGTAGTAATCCTTAGCCAACGTTTATGTAGCCTTACTGGATTCACGTGCGACTGATGACTATCATCTTTTGATACCTTACAATTATCATGTTTAATAAATTTACTCATAAAATAAGTCCTTTCTGCTTATAAATTATTTTACATAATTGATAATACTATAAGGACTTTTATAATACAATTGTTTTAAGTAAAAAATGATAATTACGTGAGTTGATTTTATTTCAATAAATAAAAACCAGCGCGTAAAGCGCTGGTTTAATCATATTCAGGTTGAAGTTAAACGAGCCACCAAATAATCAAAGCGATGATGAAGGCGATTAAGACTAATCCAAGCCAGTCTTTATACGTTGGCCGATGTGGTGTCATCGTGATGGTTATGTGCTTTCCAATTTTCCATTCTCTCGTTTTCATGTCATACCTCCCATATGTAATTGATGATAGTGTGTTATACTAAAAATGTAGTAAGGAGCGAGCGCAAATCGCTCCCTAAATGAATTACCATTTAAAAACAAATGTGAGACTTAGAGAAAGCAATTTGAAGCTGATTTCAAATGCCGTTAATCTAAGTCTTTTGTTGTTTTTAGAGGCCATAGTCATCACCTCCTTACTACATTTATTACAATACACTAGTATGGAAGTATTTAAAACACTTTTTCTATTTCATTGTATATAATGATAAATTAATTTATTTTTGATGATAAAAATGTGCTACCTTCTCAACAATTCTCGTTTTTTCCGTTCAAACTCTTCTCTAGTAATAATGTCATCGTCCATTAACTTTTTGAATTTGCGAATCTCGTCTGCTTCTGAAACGGGTCCGTGGTCTGTTTCCTTGGAAAAGAAGGTAGTGAGGGTACTCGTCAGCATCCCTACAAAACTAATGCCCACTAACATCAAAACCACGGCAATTCCCTTCCCAATCTCGGTCTTAGGACTAATATCACCGTAACCAACGGTCGTGGTGGTCGCAATTGCCCACCAGATCGAGTTAGTGAGCGACGTGTTTTCGACGATGGAGTAGAAGCTGGCTGACAGCAAGATAATAATCGTACATATGAGTAATAGATAAATAAAGCCGTTGGTTTTAAGAAACCGTTCGATTCGTTCTTTGAATTTGCCAAGGACACCCGCGACTCTGAAAAGTCGGAAGATGCGGGTTAATCGGGTTACCCGAGAGATTTTGAAGAAGGATAAGCCGTACCCAAACGGAATGATTGCGAGTAAATCAAACAGATGAGTTTTTATGTACCGCCATTTTGGTTTGGCAAGCAAGAGACCACCGAAGTAGTCGACGGTGAAAATCAGCCAGATGGCATCGTCAATAGCCACGTATGGTTCAGCGTCAAGATTAAGCTTATTTAAGAACTGAAGAACGGTCAGCACAATGGAAATTATTGCTAACAAGATAATCATTGCATCGTAGGTATTTCTGATAATTGGTTTAGTCACGTTCACATCACCCATCACATAGTATATATTTATTTTACCAGTCCTTAGGATCGTTTATAACAACTTCAAAAGGGTTCACTACCAAAAATGATAGTGAACTCTTTTTGTTTTTGTTCTCATATTTGAATTGCTAATAATGTTGTGATACATCAATTTTTATCATGGAATAAAAATTATAATCAGAGAAATTGCACACCAGACGGCGATTATAATCGAATAATGATTATTAAATTATTATAGAAATCACATAATTATTTTTCACAAATTACCTACAAGCAACACTAAAAGTTACAAATATTATATTATGTAACATATATTTTAAAACCATCTAAATTGTGATAATGTACTCAAATTATTGCCACTCTACGAATTGTTCCGTCTATTATTTTAATTTTTAATAAATTGTTCATAAAATACTTCGTGAATTTTGTTCAAACCACGTTATTCTTGTGAAGTATTAATTAATTACTTGATTGGCAATGGACCTTAACGGCCGTGATTGTAATTATTATTACTTCACAAAGCGTGTTTTTAAATGGAGTGGGAGGAGTTTTTATGTTAAGTAATCCAAAGAAACATTTCAAAATGTATAAAGCTGGAAAGCGGTGGATGGTCGCTGGGCTGGTGACCTTTGCTACCGTGTCTGGTTTAGCCGTCGGAGTAAGTGCTGATACCACCGCTCAACCGGCTACAAATAATGTGAAAACCGATGCACAAGCAGCAGGTAGCGCAGTTCCTGTAAATGCTACTAAAGCTGACCCAACGACAACTAATAATCAAACTCAGGTTGATAAAGCACCGACTGCTAACGAGCAGCAGCCAGATGACCAATCAAGTCAACCTGCAGCAACTAATGCGCAAGCAGAATCACAAACGACTCAAAATGACACCGTTACTCCATCAGTGCAAGACCAAAATGGTAACGATCAATCAGCAGTCGCTCAACCAAATGACCAGCAAAATGATGGTCAATCAACTGTTCAGCCTGCTAAACAGAACCAGGCCCAAATTAATAATCAAACGACTGATGCTTCAAACGCTCAGCCTGACAAATCACAAGTAACTGGTCAAAAAGCTACCAATCAAAACGCTGATAACCAGGGTGTGAAGAAGCAAACTAACCCGGTAAAGTCCGACCAACCACAGGTGGACCAAAATAAAGCGGCAGTTGCTCCAACGAATCCAGAACCAAAACCAGTTGAAAAGATTGATGATCAAGCTAATTCAGTTGCTAACAACGTTCAAAATAACCAAGCTGTTCAATTTAACGCTCAACCAGTCAAAAACGTTCAATTAGCTGACCAGACGCAACAGGGAACCTGGGGTTCTGCTAAGTATGTTTATGATGCCCAAACTAGAACACTCTCATTTAATGACGGTGGAGACTTAGGTAATGAATTTTCCTATGATAATTGGTTGAGTAATAACTACTATAACGTTCAACACGTTGTCTTTAATTCCAAGGTAATTGTTGATGATACCAACGGTCTCTTTGCCAGATGGAGTAGTGTTCAAGATTATAAAAATCTCTTTAATCTTGATATGTCGAATTGTACGAATATGAGTAACATGTTTTTGGACAATCACTCTTTGAAATCAATTGATTTAACTGGACTAGATACCAGTAAGGTGACCAACATTGGAGCACTTCTCTTTACTGATGCACATACAGACAATCTATATGGTAGTCAACTTCAGTACGTCAATCTTGGTGGTATTGATACTTCACACGTTACGAATTTTATGAACATGTTTAATAATGACCAATCATTAATTGAGATTGTTGGTCTAGACAAGTTAAATACCAGTAGTGCTCAAAATATGCAGAGTATGTTCCAATCAAATTATCGACTAGAAAATTTGGATGTAAGTAATTTTAATACGCAAAATGTTACTAACATGTCCTATATGTTCTGCGGAACCGGTGTTTTAACTGACGGCTTCAACATTAAAGGTCTTTCAAACTTAAATACTAGTAAAGCAACTGACATGAGTTACATGTTTAACGGTGATCAAAGCATCACGGACCTAAGTGGAATTACCAAGTGGGATACCAGTAACGTGAAAAACATGGACTTTATGTTTCAGTATGATGATGCTCTAACCCAATTAGACCTTCACAATTGGGACACTAGTAACGTGACATCGATGAGTAACATGTTTGCCAACTGCTCTAACCTTAAAAGTTTGGACCTTTCTAACTTTGATACCCAGACCACTAACACGACTGACATGCTGGCAAACGATAAAAGTTTAAGTGAGCTCAAGTTGGGCGATGAAACTGGTTTGTTGGATTCCCATTTGCCAGCTGTTCCTAGTCAATACGCTGGTTGGGTTCAAGTCGACGCCAATGGCCACGTAATTCCCGGTCAGAACGCCTTGTCATCAGATGAATTAACCAACGGTGAAGCTCATCCCGGAACATGGATTTGGGGTAATTCAGTTAAAGATGAATCTTCAATTCATGCTCAAGGAACTACGATTTACGCTGGTGACGCTGTTCCAACTGATGCTGCGGCTTATAACGCTGGTGCTACCAATGAAGACGGCACTAAGGCAACGATTACTAAAATCGATACTTCCAAAGTTAATAATCAAGTTCCTGGGAAATACCCAGTAACCATCACGGCCTCCAATGGTCAAAGCATGACGGTTACGGTCACTGTCTTAGCAAACCAAGCTAACATCATTGCTCATGGAATTTCAATTTATGCCGGTGACGACGTTCCAACCGATGCAGCGGCTTATGGTGCCAGTGCAACTAACGAAGATGGGACAAAGGCAACGATTACTAAGATTAATACTTCGAAAGTTAATAACCAAGTACCAGGTCAATATCAAGTAGCGATTTCTGCTTCAAACGGCAAGACATTCTTTGTTCCGGTCACTGTTTTAGCAAATCAAGCTAACATCACTGCCCATGGTATTTCCATCTATGCTGGCGATAACGTCCCAACCGACCCAGCTGCTTATGGTGCAAGCGCCACCAATGAAGATGGCACCAAAGCTACCATTACTAAAATCGATACTTCCAAAGTTAATAATCAAGTGCCCGGACAGTATCAAGTTGCAATTTCTGCATCTAACGGCAAAACCTTCTTTGTTCCCGTAACGGTTTTAGTAAATCAAGCTAACATCACTGCCCACGGTATTTCCATCTATGCTGGCGATAACGTCCCAACCGACCCAGCTGCTTATGGTGCCAGTGCAACTAACGAAGACGGTACATCCGCAAAGATTACCAAGATTGATACTTCGAAAGTTAACAATCAGGTTCCTGGACAATATCAGGTTGCCATCAGTGCTTCCAATGGCAAAACTTTCTTTGTTCCAGTGACGGTTTTAGCTAACCAGGCCAACATTACCGCTCATGGAATTACCATCTATGCTGGTGACAACGTTCCAACCGACGCCGCAGCTTATGGTGCCACTGCCACGAATGAAGATGGAACCCCGGCAACAATTACTAAGATTGATACTTCGAAAGTTAATAACCAAGTGCCAGGTCAGTATCAAGTAGCGATTTCTGCCTCAAACGGCAAGACGTTCTACGTACCTGTAACGGTTTTGGCTAAGAACGCTACCAACCCTGACCAACCCGGAGACAACGGTAGTGGTAACCAACCATCTAATCCAGAAAATCCTGATAATAATGGTGGAAACAACAGTGGCAATGGTGAAAACCCAAGTACACCAGACAACCAAGGTGGAAATGAGAACGGTGGTAGTCAAGTTACTCCAAATCAACCGTCAGATAACGGTGGATCATCAGTAACTCCAGACAATCATGATGACAACGTTTCAAAGCCTTCGGATCAAACCCCATCAGTTCCTGGCAACGAAGGTCAGCGACCGACTGCTCCTAATCAACCAATGAATAACACTAATGAACCTAATAACAGTGGCAAGCAATCCACCACTTCTACTTCAACAAGTCATCAGAACCAGACTTCAAGTACTAATGCTGGTCATCAAATGACTATGAAGCCCCAAGGTGAGCAAGCTTCTCAAGCAACTAATCAATCCAACCAAAAGATCGTTAAGAAAAACAAGCACGTTTTGCCACAAACCGGACAAAAGACTTCTACTTTCTTAGAACTCATTGGACTAGGCTTCATTGGTTCTGCTTTAGCTTTGGCTCTTCGTGATTTAAAACACCGCGTTAAATAAAAATAGATAAATTTTAAGCCACTATCATTTGATAGTGGCTTTTTTAGAATCTAAAAAGGACTCCCAAAATTTTTAACTTTGAGGGTCCTTATTAACCAATTAATTATTTACTTTTAAAAACGTTTGGTTTCATATGCTGAATGACTCTATTATTCATTAACACGTACAGGATTACGATCTGAATCGGGGTTGCGATGATGTTTTTGACAATCCGGATTGGCAGGTAATAGAAAAACGAGGTGTTGGACATGATTGAGATCCAAAGGGTGTTGAAAAAGACGTTAATCACTAACGTGATAATTACCATCGTGATCGTCAAGCGCACCCAACCAATTTTTTGGTGGTGATAAAAAGCAAAACTATATATCAGGGCGGCTAACACGGCGGTAAAAGTGTAACCAATGAAAAAGCCGTACCCATTAATAAATGATTGCAGAATATCTAAAATCACTGCCGAGATGGAGGCCCAGAACGGGCCAAACCACCATGCGATAAATACAGCGGCAATAAAGCCAAATCCAATCTCCAGATAACTAGTCTGAAACTGAATCTTACCTAGTACAATCTTGATGGCCATCAAAACCGCTAGATAGGTTAATCCCTTGGTGCTTAGGGGGAGCATCCCCCAATGTTCTAATTCTTTCTTCATACTGACATCTCCTTAGTGGAGCTGCCACCAAAATTGGCATAAATTAAAGTGGCGAATGCGGACCAAGCACCGCAAACTGTTAGTTTTTCGTTCAGCGTTCACATTCCGTTCCGCCGACACTTAACGCGCAAGGTCCTACTCCTAAATTTTTAGAACATTCTAAGTATACTCCTTTTAAGATAATTGTTTTGTTAAATATGGTCAGTCTGGGAATCGAACCCAGATTATCGAAGCCATCGCTGACCTACCATGACTAAGGTAAGAGAAAAAATAAGAAAATTGGTTTGATTAATAAGTAAGTATTAATCAAAGGTCCCTTTCCGATTAGTTCTCTTTGGAATTAACTACCTATGTATGATTTCTATTTATAAAAGCCCCGCCAGAGGAATGTACAAATCATATATATTAAAGATCGTAATTAAACTTTTAAAATTTAAACATAATAAGTAGTTAAGTGCAGAGGGAAGAATCGAACTCCCGTTGTTAAAAGTTACCAGACTCCGCAATAATTTATTCATCTAAGATACTAACAGGAACCAATTATTAATTGAGATCATATGTAAAAATAATACATTATTTTAAAAGAAAATTAAACGTACTTTTAGTTCATAATGAGGTACTATGAACCGTAAGAAAAAGACTAGTGCCCGTCTGTAGGCGCTAGTCTCTGGAAATTAAATTGTGATTACAAAATTAAATTATTGAAAACTAATGATTTTAAAATCGTCGTCATCGGCAAAAATCTCAAAGTTAAAGACCTGACCTAAATCGTAGTGTTCGACGTGATAGGCAACGTTGTCGTCAATGGCGTTTTCAAGTTTGGAAAGATTAAGCGCGGAGATAAAACTGAGCGCATACTCTACTAACATGATTGGGTTGTCGATTAGGTCGTGGAACTGGCTCTCGTCGTCTGAGACAGTGGTAATGTTTCCTGAGAATTCGTCACCGATGGTGTTGACCCCGTTGTAACACTTCTGTTTGAAGAATTGGTTGCGGATAAATCCTAGTCGGTTGGCCTCATCACGGTCTTTGACTTGGTCGGTTTGGACCTGGAAGTTATCATCAGTTTTGTTTAGTTGACTGTGATTTGGCACAAAGTCCCAAATTGAGCGTTTGTCTTTAAAGTTTGGGGTGACGTTGTATGGATTTAAGCGGATGATTTCATGATCGTTAAGTTCGCATACTGGTAGCGATGAGTACAGGCTTTCTTTTTGTTGTTTCTTGATATAGGCATCCTGATACATCAAGACGAGATCGATCACGTACTGGGCGTCTCTTAGCTCGTTTAGCTTCATGGTATTCCTCCTTTCTGTGCCACTCAATATAGCAGGATTAGACCGTGAAAGTCTAACATATTGTTTATAAATTAACATGAAGTGGAGCTGAAATGTTTTATGTAAATATGGTTACAAAGTGCTATTATAATAGTATTTATTAGAAAAGATGATTTGGCAAAGCAAAAGCTATTTTTATTAAATAGTTAATATTTGTTACTAAATTCACTATGTTACATCTTTTCTTAATCAATTAATTTTTGCGGGATTCTTTAACGAATCCAGCCGGAGGTTAAAATGAATATTCATAAATTAATTGCCCTAACGGAACCGAGTTCACTTGTGTCAACCGTGATTCCCTTTTTATTGGGATTAATGTTTGTCAGCTATGATTACGGGGAAGTCGACGTTTTTAATTCTATTATTTTGTTACTAGCGTGTCTTTTAATCCAGTTGATGGCCAACTCGTTGGATAATCTGGCTGATTATCACTCCGCCTTTAAGACTTCGAAAAAAGCAGCCAAGAAGTTTCGGGAGCAGACTAATTCACTAGGGGTCAACAAGATTTCATTTAAGGCGGCAGTGATTACGACCATGCTCTTTGCGTTTCTAACGGCCATCTTGGGCATTTATTTGCTCATTGCGACTACGATGTGGTTACTAGTGATTGGTGTAATTGGCTTTATTATTAGTTATTTGTATGCTAGCGGACCACTGCCCATCTCTCACACGCCCTTTGGTGAAATGGCATGTTCGCTAACGATGGGAGTGGGGATTACTTACACCGTCATCATGGTAAACGTGCCGGTATCACAATTTAGTTGGCAACTGTTTTTAAATGGCCTTTTGGTGTCCACACTCGCTCTGTTTCCGCTTGCTAGTATCATGCTTGCCAATAACCTCTGTGACGTAAAAGAAGACATCCAGTTAAACCGTCATACCCTAGCATCTTTCATCGGGAAAAAGTGGTCGTTAGTGGTTTTTACTGGTAATTATGTTGTGACCTATGTCATGGTGATTGTAACCGTCTGGTTGCGGCTACTTCCGGTTAGTACGTTACTGGTATTGTTCACGATTCCTGTAATTTATCAGCATGTGCGTAAGTTTGTCCATGTTCAGGACAAAAAACGGACGTTCATTCTTTCCGTCAAGAGTAGTTTTGCGATTTTACTAGCGCTGATTTTGGCAGCGTTCTGCCAGTTATTAATGGCTCTTTTTTAAATTAATCTCTATGAGTTGGAAAATGGATTCCACCTTTAAATTTGATGTCTTGACGTTAGCCTAGCTAGCGTCTTTTTTGACGGCAAAATTCCGCCATTTGCCGGGATGGCGCTGATTCTCATCCCACCTTATGCTAGTTCCTGATACAAAGGCCTTTGGATCAAACTACTATAGGGAGATTCAATTTTATGAATAACGAGCAAGCAGCGTTTCGTTTCTTAATGGCAGGCGACCACGAGGTTGTGATTTTTGGCGTACTGAAGCGTTTAGGAATCAGACCATTTCACGACCAATATCAAGACTTGGTGTCAGAAGGACGACTGGCATTTGTGAGTGCGTATCAGCGCTATCCGGGTGATCCGACCGACGAAAAAAGTCGGTTAAACTTTATCTATCAGGGAGTTTACTGGCACATCTTGGATTTATTAAAGAAGGAAACTAGGCAGAGCTCCAGAATTGACGTTGAAAATAGTACCGACCTGGATGTTATTTCCGATGGCGGCGAAGATGTCGAAACGCGCATCATGTTTGAAGAAGTCCTGAACCGATTGAACGAAAGGGAGCGCCAGCTGGTGATACGACGGTATCGCGGCCAGTCGATGACGGCAATTGCGAAAGAACTTCACGTTTCACGGAAGACCCTCTACCAGTGGCGCAGGCACATTATCAAAAAAGTCAATCTAGGTAACACATTGACTAGTTGATTCGTTTCTAGTAGGTGTAAGGGGTTGGCCAACTGCCTTAACAAAATAAACTGAAGAGGATGAAAAAAATGAAAAGAAATTGGATGAAGACTAGTGCAACATACACACTTGCAGGAGAGGGTCACGCTGACGCCAAACACACCTTTAACAACCTGGTGCAAAACGTTTCAGAGGACCAAATCAAGCAGTTCGGTGTGATTTTAGCGGAATTATCCGGTGACTCATTTAAAAAGGCAACGTTGAGTTCCACTGATACTTTGGATGCTGAATAATTAGGAGGATGAACATGAGGAATTTAGAATTAGTTTTTAAATCAGATCAAAACAAGGTCAAGACCATTAAGTTGAGTTACGCTTCAAGTACTCTGGGTGAAGAAGTGGTCAAGAATGCCATGGCCCGCATCGCCAAACTCGAGATGTTTCAAAAGGACGGCGTGAACTTGTACAACACACCGGTTTGTGCTCGTTACGTGGAAATTAAGAAATATCCGATCTACCAGGCACCGGTGGTCCCAGCTACCAAGTAAATTATGAGCTCAGAAAAGCGCTTCATTGTATATGAAGTGCTTTTTTTGTGCGTTATAATCGGTTTAATGGATGAACAAGTTCGAAAGGAGGAAGAGCATGAGTTTACGGTTTGTTTTAGCGCCAGATTCATTTAAGGACAGTATGTCAGCCAAACAAGTGGCAGGCGCGATGGCGGCGGGCATTATCAACGTTGATCCGTCGGCCCACATCGATAAAGTTCCAATGGCTGATGGTGGCGAAGGGACCGTTGACACGCTGGTTGATGCCACTCACGGAAGGAAGATTGACGTCACGGTTGATGGTCCGATTCCTGGTCAGAAGGTGGATTCATTCTTTGGAATGCTCGGTGACGGCAAGACCGCGGTCATCGAGATGGCGAAGGCCAGTGGACTGGAGTTAATTCCTGAAAACCGTCGTAATCCGATGGTCACGACCACGCTTGGGACTGGTGAGTTGATTAGAGCCGCCTTGGATTTTGGCGCCCAAAAAATCATCATCGGAATCGGTGGCAGTGCGACTGTTGACGGTGGAGCCGGGATGGCAACGGCCCTTGGAGTTAAGTTCATGGACGAAAACGGAAAGGTCATTATTCCAAACGGATCCTCAATCGGTCGCATCTCCGACATTTCGGTGGCGGGACTCGATCATCGGATCGCCGAGACCGAGTTTGTGGTGGCATCAGACGTAACTAACCCACTGGTTGGAAAGAACGGTGCGGCGCCGGTGTTCGGTCCCCAAAAAGGTGCCAATTCCAGTCAGGTCGTGCAACTGGACAATAATTTAAGAAGTTATGCGCACGTGATTAACGATAAATTAGGGATGGACGTTACCAGCGTTCCTGGCAGCGGTGCCGCTGGTGGTGTTGGTGCCGGACTGATGGTCTTTTTAAAAGCCAAATTGCGACCTGGCATTGAGATTGTGGAACAGACGGTCGGACTAGAAGAAAAGATTAAGCACGCCGACTGTGTTATCACTGGTGAGGGCAGCATTGACGCCCAGACCAAGTTCGGTAAGGTACCCTTTGGGGTCGCCAAATTAGCCAAGAAATACCATAAACCGGTCTTCGTTGAGACGGGTCACATCGGTGAAGGAATTAGTGACCTGTACGATGCTGGAGTGTCGTCGGTGATTGACATCTTAGGCGGAGTGACGTCAATGGAAGAGGCCCTTAAAAAGGGACCCGAAAACATCGAACGTACCACCGAGAATATTATAAGAATTATCAAAGCCAGTTCGAAACTTTAGATTTTAAATAGAAATAAGGTAGAATAAGCGTATGTAGTAGTGGAGTACGTTTACGAAATGGCGGTAGGAAAATGAAAAAATTTTTTTTGAACCTTCTAATTGTGGTCCTGGTCGTTGTCGGGCTTGGTCTGGTCTTTAATTCTCAGATTACTTCATGGTGGGTTGGATACCAAGGCGGACAGAAGGCTAACAGTATCACCAAGCAGGAGGCTAAGCGTGGTAATCAACGTAAGGGCGATTATGATTTTAGTAACGTGAAGGCGGTCGACGAGAACGCCATTATGAAGAGTCAAAAGGCCAAGCAGTCGCCCGCAATTGGCCGCATCAAGATTCCAGACTTAAACATTGATTTACCCATCTTTAAGGGGCTAAACGACGATGATCTAACGATTGGAGCCGGAACGATGAAGATGGACGAAAAGATGGGGGAGAAAAACTACGTCCTGGCGGGTCATCACATGAAGGACCCAAACGTGTTGTTTTCGCCGCTATCAAAAGCAAAGGTCGGACAGAAAATCTACCTTTCCAATCCTAGTAAGAAGTATACCTACAAGATTACCAGCAAGAAGATTGTCTCTGAAGATGACATCTCGGTGATTAATGATAATGGCAACCAAAAAGAAATCACGCTAGTCACGTGTGCTTCTGGGAATCCGGGTGAAACCAAACGGTTGATTGTGTCCGGTAAATTAATTAAATAGTTCAAAATAAAATACCGTGTCGTTATTAATCTAATAACGACACGGTATTTTTGTGTCGTGAGTTGATAATATCAGTTGTCTTGAAAATACTCGCGAAGTTTCTTTTCAAAAGATTGGGGTGCCTCTGGGACTGGACTGGTAATCCACATCTCCAAAATAAAGAAAAAGGCCTGAGCCTGCAGATTCATAATCATATTTTTGGGAATCTTTTGTTTAACGTGAAAGTTGGGTGAGTTGTTCATAATGTTACTTTTATACTTTTTCAGTAAAAAAGCCATGAAAATCCCCTTGAGGCTTGGTTTGAGTAGGACACGAATCTGATCGCGATACTTATACACAAGCTCCGGTAGGCAATTAATCAAATTATTGACGTAGGTGTCGTCTGGATCACTTTCCTTATTAAATTCTTCGTCAATTTGATTGCATAATGTGGTTTGAATGTAAGTGATTAAATCATCAATGCTTTCGAAATTATTATAAAAGGACTTTCTTGATACGCCAGCCGAGTCTGTTAGTGATTTCACGTTGATATCAAAGATGCTTTTGTGACTAGCTTGAATTAGAAATTCGTTTGCGATTAAGTCCTTGGTTACATTGGTTGCCATATTTTTCTCCAGAATTTTGATATAAATCATTCTAAGAGAGTTACTCACTAGCGAGAGTTGTTTTAACTCTTTTGGATAATTAAGGCTTTTTACACATTAAGCGACCATTGAATGTGAATTGTATTATAGCAATTATAATATGATATCCTTTATAGTTTCCTGCATGAGTACCGATGTAAACTTTATAAATCAGTTTTTATGTACATCACAAGAAGTATTCTTATTTTTGGACTCGATCGTACATAACAAATTAAATTTTTTTAAAGGTTTCACATACTTGTTCTAATGGAATTAATTTGATTAGCTGATCTACTAGTTACGTGGGTGCTAGTTGTGATTTCCATGAAACAAAAGTACTTATGTACTTTTTAACTTACTTCTTAGATTGAAAGTGAGTTTTGCTACTGCTTTTAAATATATAGTATTAATGTTACAAAAATATTACATTTTTTGGTGATTATTTACACATAATGAGTATTATTTGGGACCAGACACATGACTTTAAACTAAATAAAAGCTTATTATGACAGTATTTTACACACATTGTATAAAATACAATTGTGTTCAATTCAATTTCGATTTGTGCAATAATTGCTTCAGGCTTAGTTAGCCGGTAAGTATAGATTAATTTGAAATTAGAAGGGCAGGTTTTTACTTATATGTTCAATCGTGATAGCAAAACACATTATAAGATGTATAAAGCTGGTAAACGATGGCTGTTCAGTGCAATTACAGTCACGATGTTTTCAGCTGGGATTTCAGGCGGAATCCTTATGTCTAACCAACATAATGTGAAAGCGGACGTTACTAGCAACGCTCAGATGAATTCACAAAATAGTGATTCGTCTGATAAGCAAGTAACAGTACCGCAAAATCAGACTACCAATGATCCGGCAGCTGAACAGAACGTCACCAAGAGTGATGACACAGCAAGTAACCAAAATGTTACTGCTGCTCAAGACACAACTAAGAATGATGACACTTCAGCTAAGCAAACCGATTCATCACAAAATCAGACAACCGATCAAAGCACCACTAAAAGTGATGACGCAACCAGTCAAAAAACCGATTCAACAAACTCTGATCAAAACATAACAAAAAACAATGACACCACATCAGATAAGCAAGCTGACGCTGATGCTGATGCCACTAAAAATGACAACACTACCAATCAAAAGGCCGATTCAGCAAAAGACCAAGCAACTGACCAAGACGCCAATAAGAGTGACGATGCTTCAAGTCAGAAGAATGATGTATCACAGGACCAGTCTTCTGATAAAAAAGCTGATGCCACTAAAAATGATGATGTGGCAAACAAGGAAGCTGATGCCTTAAAAGACCCATCAGCTGATCAAAAGTCTGACCAGGAGGCAGCTACAAGTGATAACACAGCAAATAAGCAAGACGCTGTGGTAGCTGCCAACCAAAAGACTGATGATCAAGCAGCAGCCATGAAGCAAACTGCGGCAGCCTTAGCCACCAATGATCCCCAGAATCAGCTAAAGAATGCCACTACTGATCTTGCTGCTGAACCATTTAAGATCACTGTTAGTGATCCAGACTACAAGTCTTATGGTGTTCCTTGGGTTGATCCAAACTCCGATCACTTTACGTATGGTTTTGTCACTGTGAAAAATGCTGCCAATACTAACAAAGTAAAGTGGATTGTTTGGTCAACTGATCGTACTGGTGACGGAGTTGTCTATGTAAATGAAATTGATGCTGACGGGAACCTTCTTAAAACCTATGTTCTTAATCAAGACGGCGAAGTAGATAACTCCGATTATATTAATGGAATACAGTATAAAAGATGGAGCAATAACTATAGTTCGATGGGATTTGAAGGCGATAATCCTGAACAGTATGTTTTCAGAAAAAACTGGTTCTATAATAACCCAGCCGGAGTGGATGCCAATCTTGGAGCTATGAATTCCTATACTCCAGATAAAGTTACTTCGACAGTTACGTGGACAAATAAGGACACTGGCGAAGTCATGGCTACCCATCAGTTCACTGGAATGGCGGGTCAGTCATATGATATTACCGGCATGCCACCAGAAATTCCCACCACTTATTACATTTCTACCGAGCCATCAAATGCTACAGGAACCATTTCAAGTTTTGGTGTAGTTGGGACTAAGTGGGTTTCACATCTGAAACAAGGTTACGAGGTAACCTATACTGAAACTGATGATCATGGTGGAATGAGTGTTCAATTAACGGATAAAGACGGAAACCTCGTTCCTGGTAGTGATGGTCAGACGACCTACCATATTGATGCTAGTTATAACTATGACCCAACAACTAAACAGTATTCATGGGATATTCCTGGATATGGAGTTGTGGTTCTTACCCCAATTTATGTTCCACAAACTCGTAAGATCGATTATCAAGTTGCTCAACTGGGAAAATTAGTTCCAGTTGATTCCAATGGCAATCCAATTGACAACGGATCCCATGATGTTCCATACGAAACGCAACCAGACGATCCTACTAAAGCACAACAACCTCAATTACCCAATATTCCTGGCATGATTCCAATGGACCCCCATGATCCAAGTCAACCATTAAAACCAGGTCCAGATGGGACCTATCCATACCCAATTACGGATCCCGGTTCAGACACTAAGGTCCCTTATGGCCCCGCTACCAGTCAAGTGACTGATAATAGTGGTCAAGGTACCATTACCGTTCACTACAAGGATGCTAACGGCAACACTGTTTCACCAGATAAGCAAGTCAGCGTTCCATTTACTAGAACTGGTACTAGAGATAATGAGACTGGTAACATCACTTGGGGCGACTGGGAACCAGTTGGCAATGCTAATCAAGTAATCACTTCACCAGAGGTTCCTAATATGACTCCTGATCAGCCAACGGTTACTGGTCATGCCACTGAAGGTAAAGATGATGTTCATACCGTTATCTACAGTGACACCCTAACAACAGTAACTGATAATAGTGGTAAAGGGACCGTGACCGTTCACTATGTTGATGCTAATGGGAAGACCATGGCAAAGGATCAAGTTGTTACCGTTCCATTTACTAGAACGGGGACTAAGAACGAAAAAACTGGTTCAATTACTTGGGGTGACTGGAAGCCAGCCGATAACGCTAACCCAGTTATTAATTCTCCCAAAATTACTGGTTACACACCAAGTCAAGCTAGTGTAACGGGTGATGCTGCTGAAGGAAAAGACGA
>NZ_JBWXUZ010000059.1:0-251 GCF_059901295.1 Fructilactobacillus sp. X2R6C1 | reverse complement strand
CGATCCGCTGGCACCGCAGGCGGTGCCACAGTCCGCGCGCGTGCATTGGGATGACGTGCATTTCCAGTGGCCGGGTGCTGCGCGGCCGGTGTTGTGCGGCCAGCAGCTGACCCTGGCGCCGGGCGAGCGCATCGCGATTCGCGGTGACAGCGGCAGTGGCAAGACCACGCTGTCGAGCCTGCTGCTGCGGCTGTGGGATCCGCAGCAGGGACGGCTGACCTACGGTGGCCGCGATCTGCGTGATTTCGCCC
>NZ_JBWXUZ010000058.1:0-252 GCF_059901295.1 Fructilactobacillus sp. X2R6C1 | reverse complement strand
CGCCTAATATGCAGCAAAAAACCGCGCCTTGTAAAGTATCTGGCCGTGTATTAGTAGTTGATGATTTGCGAGATTTACGTGTATTGGTCGGGCATATGCTTTCATCAGCCGGCGCTAAAGTGGATTATGCTGAGCATGGTAAGCAAGCTCTTGATAAAGTGAAAAAGGCAGAGCAAAGAGGCGAACCCTACGATATAGTATTTTTAGATATCCATATGCCAGTAATGGGCGGCAAAGAGGCCACAATCGAGC
>NZ_JBWXUZ010000057.1:0-253 GCF_059901295.1 Fructilactobacillus sp. X2R6C1 | reverse complement strand
GCCTTCAAGTCGTTACTTAAGGGCTGAATAATCACTCCGCCAAACATCTGCTGATTAAGTGAAGAAAGCGTTCCAAGTTCGCGCTGTTCGTCACTATCTGAATCCATTAAAACCGCGATGAAATTATTTTTCTTTAGAACTGAATTAACTCCCTTAAAGATTTCGGTCGAAAAATAGTCGTCAACATCTGCCGCAACCACGGCCACTAAGCGACTCTGCTTCGTAATCAGTTGTCTGGCGGACTCGTTTGGCA
>NZ_JBWXUZ010000056.1:0-254 GCF_059901295.1 Fructilactobacillus sp. X2R6C1 | reverse complement strand
ACCGGATCATCAAGGAGTTCGAGGGCAGCGACATCCAGGTGCTGAACGGCCGCTTCGGCCCGTACATCAGCGATGGCAAGATGAACGGCAAGATCCCCAAGGATCGCGAACCGGCATCGCTGACCCTGGCCGAAGTGCAGCAGCTGATGGAAGAAACCGGCAAGCCTGTGCGCAAGGGCTTCGGCGCCAAGAAGGCCGCTGCGAAGAAGGCACCGGCCAAGAAGGCGGCGGTGAAGAAGGAAGCCGCGCCGAAG
>NZ_JBWXUZ010000055.1:0-254 GCF_059901295.1 Fructilactobacillus sp. X2R6C1 | reverse complement strand
CATTATTCCTGTCCATCATTTAACAGAGGTGTTTGAACAAGCGCTATTGTCTGTACATGAGCATGTTGCACATTTGTCGGTAGATCCAGCTATTTCAACTAGAGAATCTAGCTAATTCTATCATGATAATTAAAAATTAATGGTCAGATGAATATTCATCGCCTTTTTCGCGTATAAAACCTTTATACACAGCCAACGAAAAAGGCGTTTTTTTATGAAAAGAGCTTAAAAAGATATATTTTGCCTTTTAATTC
>NZ_JBWXUZ010000054.1:0-255 GCF_059901295.1 Fructilactobacillus sp. X2R6C1 | reverse complement strand
CCTTAAAATTGAGTGTTATGGAGCTTTTTCAGATCAAGAATTGGGTCTTTTACGTACTCTTTCTGGGTGTCATCAGGTACGATTTTTGCATCTTTGCCTTTTAAGACTTTTTGAACAAATTCATCCCGAGTAATCATTTTATTGTTTGTTAAATGATACATTCCATAAGATAAATCATTTTCAATCACAAACAGCATAAACTCTGCCAACGTTCTGGTATCGGTTACCTGTATTGGCTGGTTACTACCCTCAATC
>NZ_JBWXUZ010000053.1:0-255 GCF_059901295.1 Fructilactobacillus sp. X2R6C1 | reverse complement strand
GGTGATGCCGGTGTTACAGACTCTTTATCAGGTTAGATTTATGAATGTTCGATTATTTGGAACCCACCGTCCGTTTTTGACCTGCCCTCAGGATTATCCGCTCCCGTCGAATCGCCCAAATTAAACAATAAAAGGAACTCGGAATATGAGTAAAGTAATTGGAATTGACCTTGGAACAACGAACTGCTGCGTATCAGTGTTGGAAAGCGGAACCGTTCAGATTATTTCTAATAAAGAAGGCGGACGCACGACACC
>NZ_JBWXUZ010000052.1:0-256 GCF_059901295.1 Fructilactobacillus sp. X2R6C1 | reverse complement strand
GTCTTGATCTTCAAGGCGGTTTTGAAGTGTTTTATGAAGTAAAACCGCTGTCTGGGGAAAAGATCACCCCGGATGTTTTACGGGCTACAGTAAGCTCACTTGAGCGGCGTGTCAATGTTTTGGGCGTTAGTGAGCCTAACATTCAAAGCGAAGGGAAAGACCGGATCCGCGTTCAATTGGCTGGAGTCAAAGACCAAAACAACGCTCGGGAAATCCTTTCGACACAAGCTAAATTATCCTTCCGTGACTATAACGA
>NZ_JBWXUZ010000051.1:0-256 GCF_059901295.1 Fructilactobacillus sp. X2R6C1 | reverse complement strand
ACGTCACCCAGGGCATGGATGTTGGTGTACTTGCGATGGCGCAGGGTATGCGGATCGACATCGACCCAGCCGGCGTTATCGGCCAATGGGCTTTCGCGAATAAAAGCCGGCGCCACCTGTGGCGGTACCACGTGGAGCATGTCGAACGCCTCGATGCGCGTTTCACTGCTGCCATCGGGCAGCGTGCGTACGAAGGTGGCGCGCTTGTTCGGACCGTCCACAGCGACCAACCTGTGGGAAAAATTGAGGTCCACAG
>NZ_JBWXUZ010000050.1:0-257 GCF_059901295.1 Fructilactobacillus sp. X2R6C1 | reverse complement strand
CAACGACAGTCGTCAGCGTACTGGTCGGTCATAACCTTAGTTCCACTTTCCCGAGCGTACTGGTACAACTGATGATAAAGTCGTCCTGAGCGTAAGAAGAACGCCGAATTATCCGGCATTTCGTTTGGATAAGCATGGTCGAGGTTAAGGTCAATCGTGATGTCATTAGCCTTATCAATTAGGGTCTTGACGATCTCAAGTTCTTGGGCCGAAAACTGCGAAAAACCACTGATGTAGAAGTGCATCTGGGACAAATC